>JBARUR010000404.1:0-2134 GCA_049645845.1 Desulforhopalus sp.
TTTACACTGGCTACACCACGGGCTACAGTGAGAAGATCGGCTACCACCGCAGTTGCCCGCTCTCCTGCTTCTCTAATAGCTCTTAAAGGCTGCTGCAGCGCACTGTCTTCCGGTAAATCAAGAAGAAGGAGCTCGGGATAGCCCACTACAGCTGACAAGATATTGTTCAGATCATGGGCGACACCACCTGCAAGCAATCCGATAGCCTCCATTTTCTGGGCGCGTTGGAGTCGATACTCCATGGTCTGCTTCTCGGATTCAGCCTGTTTTTGAGCAGTGATATCATCAAAAACAGATACGATTTCACCGGATGGCAGCTTAATAATTCTGTTTTCTCGCCACCCTTCAAGCCGCTCATCTTCATAAAAGGCAACAGGATGGTATTCAGGTGTCCCGCTCTGCCAGACCTTGCGGAATGCGGCAAGCAAGCCGAACTTTTCTATACCCGGAAATAACTTAGTCACACTTCGCCCAATAACCTCTTCGCGCTTGATCCGGTCAATTATCTCCGCGGCTTTATTTACATCTTTGAAGACGAAGTCACGTCCATCGTCAACTGCCTCATAAACAGCAATTCCACTTGTAGAATGAGCAAAAAGCTGACGGTAAGAAAATTCGCTTTTCCAGCCCTCCGCCTGGGCAAGTTTCAGCTCAGCCAGATCGATGTCGATACAGTACATCGTTTTCTCACCTTCATAGCTGGTCAGCATTACGTGTGAAGAATATACCGGTACATCTGCACCATTTTTGTGCCTCAAGGTCAACTCTGAAGCCTGAATGGCAATATCCTGTTTTTGCCACTTCTGGACTGCATGGATGACCTCCTCTTTCATTTTTTCAGGAATGATCAACTCTTCGATTTTTCTGCCCATGGCTTCTTCTTTGCTGTAACCATAGAGCTTTTCGCTGGTATTATTCCAATAAATTATATTTCGCTCACTATCATAGCCCTGCACTGCAATTTTAGGCAGGTCATTGACGAGATGACGGAACCTCTGCTCGCTTGCAGAGAGCTCAGCGGTGCGCTGCTCAACCTTTTTTTCGAGATTTTCAACCAGGTCCTGGAGCCGTGCGGCCATCTTATTGAAAATGATACCAAGCTGCCCTAATTCATCCTGCCCTTTTTCCGCAATACGAACATCCAGCCTCCCCTCACTGAATTGTCCGGCCACTGCAGTTAACCTGAGTACCTTTCTGGTGATACTGTTATGCATCAATCTGGCAATATAAAGTACTGCTAAAGCAGCAGACAGACTGGCAGCCAGGATGATAAAACCAGCCGTTTTGTGAACATGATCAATCTGTTCCTCGGCCAGTTCAAGGTCTTGGCGAGTCAGTTGCGTAAGCTTTTGAGAAAGAGGGGAGACGGTGCGTACCTGCAGGTTAAAATCCCTCATTTTACCAATTATTGCCAAATCTGTTTCAAGCAGATATACGGCAATTTTTTGATATGAATCAATGAGGTCGAAGATAAAAGATTTTCTTTCAGCAGCCAGTTGCGTTTCTGACTCAACAGCTAAGCGCAGCTCATCCAGTCTATTTAAGGCAGTCTGCATCACAAACCGCTGGCGGATGAAAAGGTATTCTTGATAGGAAGAATTTGCCTGCATAAATATTGCCCATGCATCTGGAATGAATATTAATTCTTTTTCCAGAGCCGTGGAAACATCCTGAAGCTGTGCTTCCAAACCCTTATCCGGTGCAGCCCGCAATGAAATGAGTTCAACAGATTCAATTGAAGTTTCGGCAAAACGTTCAGCCGATGAGAGATAGAGATTAACGTCTGCCTGATTGATTTCTGAAAAATCCTTGTATTCCGGTTGGAAGAGAAGTTGTTTCAGTTCACTGCTCAGTGTGATGACATCGGCTATTTCTCGTGCAGAAGGTTCCGCATACTCTTCATGGGCAGTCTGTAGCCCAATATACTGGTACTGAAGAATGAAATTTCCATGGAGACGGCGCGCCTTTTCCAGACCCCGGTCCATTTTTAAGACAAGTTGTTCAATAGCCGTGCTTTTTCGTATTCTTTGTTCAGCTTTAGCAATATATACAAGAGAAAAATAACCAGTGGCGGCAATGAGCATCAAAAAAATCAGCATCAGGGTAAACGCAAGGCTGAATTTGCCTGTAATTC
>JBARUR010000405.1:0-13869 GCA_049645845.1 Desulforhopalus sp.
TAAGTTGTCCTGAATTTCCGTACAAAATCCTGACCGAAAGGACAGGTCGATGGGTATTTCCGGTGGTAGGCTAAAGACAAAACGGGCTTTGAATTAGAGATGATATTGATGATTGGAGGGATTGATGATTGGGTTGATGGGTTGATGGGGTCGGGCCACGCTAACTGTGCAATATTTCATGCAAGAGTCTTGATTTTGAGCCAATTTTATAGTCTATATGGATGTTCTGGGGGTAAAAAAGGGATTGGGGATCCGTGCCAAAGGTCAGAGCGCTGAATTGGGGAAAAGCAACGAAAGCAGGGTATCGCAAGTCAGTTAAGAGGATCCGCAAACAGCGTGGATCGGCAATGTTAACCGTTTAAAGAAAAACACCTTGTGAAGACCAGTTTGTCATTTTTCGACGGTGCAAAAAAAGGTAACAAAGTATGTCTATAATGAAAATAAAACAATTTCGACTCAAACGCTGGATGAAAATATGCGGCGGTGTGGTGCTTGCCCTGATCCTCTTCTTTCTTCTTTTACCTGTTGGTGCAAAATATTATCTTGCCGACTGGTTGGAAAAGAACGGCGCCGATAGTGCTACCATAGCAAAACTCAGGTTTAATCCCTTTGCGGGAAGAGTAACATTGGGTGGATTGGATGTGCAGCTCGAAGGACGATCAATTCTCAATAATGCCAGTATGGTTTTCGATCTTGGAATAACTTCGCTTTTCAACCGCGATATCCGGGTGCAAAAAGCAGAATACCATAACTTGTCCATTGAACTGGAACAGTACAAAGACGGCAGCTGGCGTTATGGCTCCTATACCTTGAAGGGGGGTGAAAAAGAAACGACATTGGAATCCGGCGAAGATGTTGCTTCTGCCTGGAACATTCTCGCCGATCAGGTAACGCTGGTTGATTGCAAAGTTCATCTAAAAACACCGGAACTGGTGATGGACCTGACAATCGACAAGGCTGAACTGATACGTCTGTCTACCAGAGAGGACCATCCTGCCGGGAGCTTTACCTTTGATGGACAACTCAATAATAGTCCGATAGCCTTGCAGTTGGATACAGTACAGCTTGTTCCGGATTTGCGCATTGGCGGGAACATCTCAATTGCAGGTTTTCAATTGGGTGATCTTTCCAGGTCATTAAGTAACGTGTTACCTGTCTTTAGCGGCGAGGCGGGGCTTGCCGGTCAGCTGATGTTCACTAATGGGGCGGAAAAAGGTATCCAGGTTGATTATGACGGCAGCATCGACCTAAAAGATCAGGATATAAGCAATGGAGATATTACAACAAAGGCTGAAAATGTAACATGGAAGGGCAGGATTAACTATGCAGGACCGAAAGAGAGTCCCGTAATTATCGAAACAGACGGCCGACTCGCAGCCCTTAGTTTTGATCTGCAGCTTCCTGCATCGGAACTTGTTGTAAAAGAATCAAAAATTGAATTAACCGGCAAAACCAAAGTGACAATTGCGGAAAATATTCTTGTCGAAAATGAGAGTATGCTGCTTCTGGAGGGGACCGAATTGGTATTACTTCCCTTTGGTATTATAGAAGAGAGTCTTTCATGGCAGGGAAACATCGAGTTTGATTCCAATTATAAGCAGGCTGGGCTGTTTGTTCGTGCCGATGGAGAGCTTGGTCTTGGCGAATTCCAGGTAGGGGGAGGAGAGCAGTCGACGACTTTTGCAACGGGAGGAACTATGGCTTCCTGGAAAGGCGCGGTTGGTTTTAGTCAAAAAAATGAGGGGAAAGAATCGATCATTGAATTGAATGGCACTCTTCTTGGCGGAAATCTCCATACAACACTCGCAGAACCGCAATTGAGAATTGGTCAGGGAGAAGTGGAACTTAAAATCAATACAACCTTGGGTCTTGGTGAAAATATTGATATAGGGGGAGTGAGTTCGTTGGTTTTAGATAATTTCACCCTTTTTGAAGGACCAGGCGATACTCCCGTCGTTTCTTTTGACCGACTGGCGATGATCGAGCTGGCAGGTCGAGGAGGAAAAACTCTGGCGATAAACGATGTTACGACTACAGGAGTAAATCTATCTCTCCCAGGTGATTTACCCTTACACATTGAAATTCCTGAAGTCAGACTGTCGGATCTTTTCACTGAAGACCTGGTAAATTTTACAGTCCGTGAACTCAATCTAACAAACTCTCTCATAACGGCTGTGATGAATAATGATGAACTGGCCGGGCTTGATGAACTGACAATTAGAAAAATATCCGTGAATGAGGATATTCAGATTGCAGCCGAAGATATTCAGCTGCAGGACTTCTTTTTTCTGAATACCAAGGATGATGCAGCGGAAAAGCCTGTGATGTCGTTGAATGAAGCCATTCTGAGTGAAACGATGTGGAGCAAGGCTGGAGGCCTGAATATTGATACCCTGCATCTTAACGATCTGGCGGCAAAAATTGTCCGGGACAAGAACGGTAATATCAACATCAGTGAACGATTGGCAGCAATGCAGCAGCAGAGCACAGGACAAAAAGATGAACCAATAAAGAATCAACCGGCAACGTCTGACGGAGAAGAGTCCGGAAATACTCTCTTTGCATTACGAGAAGTAGTCTTGGCAGGTAAAAGTGATATTGTTTTTGAGGATTACACTCTGGCTGTACCCTTTGTTGGCAATATGTCTATTTCCCAGTTGGAAATAACCGGTCTTGATTCAAGCCGACCGGAGCAGAAGACGGATTTCAGCCTTCTTGGAGAGTTCGCAAATCGAGCCCCTGTGGAAGCATCCGGTCATGTCTTCCCATTTAAGAATAAGCCTGCTGTGGACATGCAGTTAGAATTGAAGAATTATCCTCTCTCAAAATTGTCGTCCTATACTGTTCAGTCCGTTGGTACGGCACTGGCAAGTGGACAGCTCCAGCTTAAAAGTTCACTGGTCCTTGCCGACGACAAGCTCGATATGGACAATGCTATTCTTCTAAAGAAACTGGAAACAAAAACAATTTCTCCCGAACTGGCGGCGGAGCTGAATAATCAACTACCCATTTCCCTTGATGCTGCATTGTCGCTGCTGAGGGATAATCAAGGGAACATCAAACTCAGCGTCCCCTTGAATGGACCTGTGAACGAACTCGATGTAGGAATATCAGACGTGCTGATCACAGCACTCAGTAAGGCCATTGTGCCAGCGGCTTCCGGCTATCTTATGTATGCTCTTGGTCCCTATGGTGCACTTGCCTACGTCGGGATGAAAGTTGGAGAGCAGATGCTGCAGGTTGACCTGCCGCCGGTGGTATTTGTGCAACAGGAAGTTACTCTTACCGATGAGCATACGAAGTATCTGGAAAGGATCGGCAAGATTTTGCAGGATCGGCCGGAAACCGATATTCAGATCTGCCCAAGAGTGGCTTCCTGGGAGTTTTTGTCTGAACAGGAAAAAAATGCAATACAGGGCAACAATATTGCGGTGGATGAGAATAATCAGGACGAATTACTGAAACTCGGTCAGCAACGTGCTGAGGCGGTGCAGAGTCTTCTTGAAAATGACTACGATATCACCCGAAAGAGGTTGCTAGTCTGTGATACCAAGATCGACACAACAAGAAATGCAGTCCCTGCTGTGTTGCTGCATCTCTAGCCCGCATCACTCATGAACATTGTGTTGATTCACAGAATATATCTGATTTTCAAGAGGATCCGCGTTGTTTCAATTTTTCTCAAGATCAACACAATGTTCATGAGTGATACGGGCTCGCAAATGACGGTTACAGTATTTCGCTGACCCTTTTTTTTGCGGCTTCCAGATCAAAATAGCATGGGTCAAAATCGGGACGACCAGTCAATTTATACAGGCTGTCATTATCTTTGTTGTTCGGCAATTCAAGAGCTGAAATGAGCTGATGGTATTCATGGATATCGCCAACAGTTTCAGGCGGACAGGCCATTTCTCCCGACAGGAGGACAGGGTGTTTGAGTTGCCTGGTCGGAGGAATGACCTCCTCCAGGCGAATTTCATGTTCCCACCCTTCACCTGCATCATAGATATAAGAAAACATGAACCTCATTCCTTCTTCCAAGGTATGCAGTTTATATTTTCCTTCGTCGAATCTTTTGGATTCCCTGGGAGTATTACTGTTCATGGTAGGTTCGTAACTGATCTTACCAACCAGAAATTGATGAACATAGGAATTACTCCAACCCATGCTCAGTTGAATGATGTCGTGAAGCTGAGCAAGAGTGAATGTTCCAGGTACCTGAACGCGTCGCCAGATCAGTGGGTCTGAAAACGTTATTGAAATATGCAGTAGATAGCTGGGAATCGGTTTGTCGTCTTTTTTGGTTTCAGGTTCAGTTCTTGTATTCTCCGGAAAAACACCTTTTATGACCTGTGCCATCAGCTTCTCCTTTTCGCTCTTGTTAACACAAAGGGCGGGTTCCAAACCCGCCCTTTCATCGTTCAGGCTTAAATCCATCAGCGAATTTAAAGATCCACGAGGAATTTAGTATAGTATTTGGATAACATATTAAGGCAGGAAGAGAGAACTGGCCAGCGTAAGAGTGAAAATAGGTGTTTGGTTCCGCTCAAAAAAGATTGCTCACACAGCATCGCTTTCCGATATCTGCCGCATTGTGAATAAAAGAAGCTGCCTGAATTTTTCTATAGCTGCTCCGTTTTGCTCTTTTTCATTGCGGATTGCCTTGAAAAAATCATGGCAGATCTTGATGTTTCCAGTCGACCAGTTCTTGGTGAACCCCTGAGGGGATTGATATTGTACCAGCGTGTTATCAAGGCTTTTATAATCCCTTCTTCCGTGGGCCCAGTTGATTGTGTGCTGATAGAAAAGCAAGGATCTGTTCAGCAGGATAAAAAGAAGATCGATAGATCTGGCAGGACCCACCTGAACTTTGTTTCCTCCAAGCGGTAGACCGAGAAATTTGGCCTTCGCCGAGAAATTTTCACCTCCGAAAAGAGCGCCGAGCGCCCCGGCTATTGTACCCATCGCAGTGAATATGCCGAGTCCGTGTCCTAAAGTGGCCATTTCCACTCCGGCTCCGATGGCTGCACCGCCGAGTCCTCCTGCAATTACTACCTGCTGCCTTGTAAGACCAAGAACCTGCCAGGTTCGTTCATCAAAAAGATCCTCGTTCAGGATGGAATGCGGGGGAAGGTCGTAGCGAAAAATATTATGTTTAAAGAGACTTCGAATGCGCTGGTGGGCGTCTTTTTCCATCCGGCTGATTTTTTCACTATAGCTGAGAAAGAGTTCCTTCCGGTATTCTTCCTCTTTCCTCTCGTAACTGATGTTTTTGCTGAGTTGCAGGGTGAGGGCGTCGGTAAGGAGGCTGGTGATGATATCTGCAGTAGTATCGTTGCGTGCTTCCCAATCTTTTTTAAAGGCGGTTACAACTTTGGAGAGGACCGGATGCCAGTCCTGATCAATGGATTTAAGCGTTTCAAGAAGAAGGATTCGTTCCGCATAAGTGGCCCGATGAGCATTAAAGGTCCGGTTCGAATTAAAATTTTTCCTGAACTCGTTTTTCCAGGCAGGAAGGTGATCCTTATCATTTTCCTTACAGTTGATAATGGCCATTCTGGGTTTTCCGGTCAGGCGTAAAATCTCCATTTCTGCTCTGTCGACATTACGGACCGGTCGCGATCCGTCGACGACATAGATTATCCCTGCTCCTCTTTCCACTGGACCCAGCAGTTCGCGATCATCGTGAAGTTCCGGTATGTCTGCTGCAAATTCTCTGAATTTTTTCAGGGGACTTGCTTCATTTTCCGCGAACTTTTTTAGTTCACTCAGTACTCTTCCGGGATTTTGAAACCCAGGGGTATCGGTAAAACGCAGTACCTCTCTGCCATCGATTATTACAGGAAAAGTGCGGCATTCAGTAGTCTCTCCAGGAATGGGGCTGACCCGCACCGAGTCATCTTCGGCAAGGGTGGAGAGAACGGATGATTTTCCTTCGTTCGGATGTCCCAGTATTGCAAATTCCGGTATCGATTCCGTTATCATACGGCCTTCCTGTCAGAGGTTAATGAAAAGAGGGTCAGATAGGGGTCTCCGATCGACTCTATCTTTTTTTTCCAGATGGTAAAGTCTTCGGGGGCAACCGGAGTAAAAGCGGTTTTGTCCGGTCGCCCAACTAAACCAAGGAAGATGATGGCATTATCCGGCAGAATTTTACGCAGTTCTCTTAAAAAAGAAAGAAAATCGACCAGCGGCACCATCCATCCTTCCATGAGGATGAAGAGTCCTTCCTCCGGCTCCCATTGTTTATCCGTCAAAAATTGAAGGAGTTGACGGTCTTCATCATAACCGATCAGGAAGCTGTGCGTATCCTTTATGGTCAAGCCTCTGCTCTGCAGAAACATTTCGAGTTTTTCCCTTGAGCAGAGTGCATAAATATCGTCAGGAATGAGGACCGTCTGGGGGACAAGGTGTGAAGAAGAGGGAACAGAAAAGTGCTGCAGTGATTCACCGAGATTTTCGGTTTCTGTTTTTCTTCGTTCCGGTGCGGCCTGGGTCGAGACAAGAGGGGTCTTCATTCGCCTGACGAGGGCGAGAAAGGCCGGAGTGTCGAGCTTCAACTTCTTAAGCGAAGTGCGCTCGAGTATCCTGCCTGTGATAAAAAGAGCCAGCCGTACAAAAAGACCGTAGAAAAGCAGGCAGAAAATAAGAAAGGGCCACCAGGCAATTAAGTCTCCGGTAGTTAAATGATAAATACCCTCTTTAAGTATGATCCGGCTGCCTTCTATTTCAGCAAGCGACGGATAGCTGCTTTCAGGGGAAACGAACCAGGACCACGGCAGGGCCGCGAGCATGACCGCCCTGTGGATGGCCTCCACACTGAACTGTATTGTAGACTGCCAGCCGAAAGCTAAATCACTGGTCGATATTTTCAGCAGAGTCGCCGCCAGAAGGCCGATATTGAAGCCTATGGCAAAGAGTTGGGAAAGAATAAAGAGCGGCCAGTAAAAGAGATAACCGTAGACTGAACTACGCGCCTTGAAAATGCCAAAGGCGTGGCTCACACTGAGCCGCTGCCCGGCATCCATTTTTTGCAGCCACTTTTTGTGAAAAAAGGTGACAAGCCTGGTCAGTATCCCGCGAAAAAGAAAGGAATAGAACGAGGGAAATTTCAGCTTCGGCAGTAGAGGGCGAAGAAGCCATGCAGCAATGAGAAGGCCTACAAAGAAAAGTTGTGAGACAACGAACAGGAGTAGAAAATGGAATACATTTACCGGAGTCGTGCCGGTATAGGTGAAAAATGTGAAGCCTGCGATCAATCCGGCAAATATTCCCTTGGTCGAAGCAAGATTACGGGCAAGGAGATAGACATCGCCGAAAATTGTTCCCGGACTTTTTTTCTCCGGCCCCGGAAAATCACTTTCTTTTCTTTCAGTCAGCCATAACCGGATCAATTCGTGATTGGCCGGTTCGTTTTGTTGGTTTAACTGCTCCTGATTTCGCAGAAAAATATTTCTGTCACGCTGGTGGAGCTCAGTGCGGTCTTTCTGTGTATCCTGGTGAGAGAAGTATTCCAGGTCGATGATATGATTATATTGCCATTTTGTCTTCATGTGCTCCATTATACCAGAATGAAGACGTGGAGCAATAAATCCTCTTGATGATTCGGAAATCAGTTTTCTCTACGATCCCGTATGATAACAGAGCCGTCTATTTTCTTCGCCCGTTTTTTAAGGTCCGATGCCAGGGAGGATACCTCGGCAAAGGATGTTATATGGTGGATTTCGGTTGAAACTATTCCAATGGAAAGGGAAAGGAGATTGAATTTTTCCTGTTGTCCATGACGGTCGATGCTGTAGTAAAAGCCATTTGTGTATTCCTCTTCGGTATGAAAAGTTTTACCGGCTCGGGAGAACTGTTCAATAATATATTCGCAAATGGTGACGGAATATTTAGGACGGGAGACAATGATAAAGTCGTCACCTCCGATATGACCTGCAAAACCGATTGTACTCTTGTCATATCTCTTCACCGCCTCCACAAGGATTTCGCCAACCTTTTTAATAACTCTATCGCCCATTTCAAAACCGTGGCGGTCATTAAAAGGTTTGAAAAAATCAATATCGATATAACAGACATCGAAATGAAGGGATTGCGATAACATATGAGCAATCTGGCGTTGGATGAATTCATTTCCCGGCAGGCCGGTAAGCGGATTTGCACCTTTGGCCAGCATCATGGAATTTTCAGTTACTGCATTGAGGATGGCGCTGACTGAGACTGTGCCAAGATATTTACCGCTGCGGAGTACGCATATGTCGTCATACATTGACAACTGCTGGCGCAGGTTGATCTTTCTTGCAACATCTTCCACAGACATATAATGCGGTACCTGCAGAAAACCCTTTTCCAGAACGTCTCCCACCTTTTTGTAGTAGTTCAGGCTCAAACCATAACCATTGCGGCCAACCATATGGTTTTCCATAAACCGGTTACGGTTGATAAGACCACAGAGCAGCCCTCGGCAAAGGACCGGGATGCAGACCAGTTTCGGATTGGAGTTGAACCGTTCAAGGACCTCCATAACCCGGTCATCCACCGATGCTGGAACAACATATTCACTGATATCTCCTATGCAGATAATTTCATCGAATAATTTAGTACCGGATATATGCTCTGACGGTATGATATGCAGATTAAGCGAGTCGGACTCTATTAATTCAGGCGCGGGTTTTGCAAACAGGTATCCCTGAAGCAGGTTAATGCCGATTTCTCTGCATACCCGCAAATCATTTTCGTTTTCAATTCCTTCTGCGATTACATCTATTCCGATGCGGTGGCAGGCTGTGGCGATGGCATCGATGAGATTGTAATTTATATGATTTTTTTGATGATTCCGAAAAAAGTGCTGATCGATCTTGACATAATCCGGTTCGATCACCGACAACATTTTCAGCCCGCCGTAACCGGCACCGAAGTCGTCAATTGCAATACGGAAACCCTGGTTTCTATAATGATCAATTGCCTTTCTGAATAAACTGTAATTGGAAATTGCTTCCTGTTCGGTAATCTCGAGCACGATATTCTCTTTTCGTATTCCACTTTGTTTGACAAATTCTTCAGTCGTTCCATCGCTGCGGCCGGGATGTGCGAGGCTGGTTGGACAGATATTCAGGAAGAGAAGGATATCGCGCTCGGAAATCCCATGTTTGCCTGCCAGGTGGATACTATTCTCACGACAGCGCATGTCAAGCTGAAGTATCAGGTCGTGGAGCCGGGCTTGCAGGAAAAGGTTGTCTATTGTCTCAAAAGGATTGGGACCGACCGTTCTGCAGAGCGCTTCAAAGGCAAAAATCATCCCCTGTTCGAGTGAGATGATTGGTTGGAAATGGGAGGTCAGGTTGTTCTTTTTTATGAGCTCTATAAGTATGTTCCGATTGGTTCGGTCGGGCTCATTGTCGTCGGCTGAAGTGGATCGTAATGAGAAGGTCTTTTGAGTAAGTTTTAAGCCGGACATCTGATGATATTTCCTGTTTTTGAAGGGCTTAGCCCGTATTTCATGAGAAATGCGGGTTAGGTTCATAATTAGGCGAAAACTATGCTTTGAGAATTTTTATTAATAATTTCTATGAAAGTTCCGGTGCGGTTGAGTATTATAGAAAATTTCTCATATCGGCCTTTCATCGGCTGGTAAGGTAGAATAAGGATGTTTGTTTTTGTTTAAATTTGTATGAGAGGAACATTTAAGATTAAGTCCGGTTTGACACATCCCAGTGTGGATTGAAGCAGTAAAGATTTGAGCTGGATTATATAAAAGGGTTGCAACACTTTTTGTCGGTTAAATTTTTTTATTCAGGTTTTTATGACATCATTACGATTCAATTGCCTAGTATTTCTTATACTTACCCTGTTTCTTAGTATTGCTTGTCCAATGATTTCTCTCTCAGCTGAGACAAATCCGGCAAAAGAAGAAGAAAAGGAACCCGCTGCCAAAGGGCAGCAGACAACGCTTATTCAAGTATATTCATGGGCTACAATACTACCGAAGGAATTGATCGATCTGCAAAGCAATCTGGCTAAAGAACTGGATATAAAGGCAATTGATGAGGAAATTACTGTTCTTGCCCAAGAGGCAGAGGCATTAAAAAAGGAGATATCCGAAGCAAAGAAGGCCAATGATCTTCAACTTGCACAGGTGGCGAATTATCAGACCAAGGTCCAAAAGATCACCAATAGGTTAAAAAGCCTGAGTGAACCAATTCTTTCCCAAATATCCAAACTCTCGGAAAAGAGGAAAGAATGGCAAACAAAGAAAGATCAGCTTCTGGGATTTGATAAAAAAGAGCTACTGGCTTTGGCACTGGCCGGGGAACAGCAAAAGGCACTTGTCGAAACTATTGATAAAGCACTCCAGCTTATAGGAGAGCAGCTTAAGATATATTTGGCGATCGGTAAGAAAATAGGCGACCTTCAAGTGTTGCTCTATTCTACCAATAATGAATTGAAAAGCATGGATGCCGAACTGAGAGCGATCTCCATTCAGCAGACATCACCCTCAATGCTTTCCCGCGAATTTTATTCAAGAATCAATGCTGATCTTTTTTACCAAAGTTATTCAAACACCAGGCAATTTGTCACAGATCAGCTGAAGAGTCTCAAGAAAAATCTCAATCTTTTATTCCTCAATCTTGTAGGTTTTCTGTTGATCTGTTTTGGAATGTACAAAACGAAGGATCTCGTTTCTTCCTCTTCACGCTGGTATCCCTTTGCCTTATACCCTGTCGCAACCACCATTTTTATGGTCTCGAGCCTCAACGCCTTCATCGATATGCTGCCGGTCAATTTTGACCTGCCGCAGCAGTGGTACGCCTTTTTACACATATTGACTTTGCTGGCGGCGATCCGTCTGACTACTCTTCTGGTAGAAAACGTAATCCGTCGCCGCCTATTGGTACGCCTTATTGTTTTCATGGTAGTTACCATGATTATGGTCGTTCTGGACCTCCCCCAGATACTTATGCTGCTGTATGTTTTTTATGTGTCTCTCCTCGCCCTTGTCTACTATTTTTATCAGTTGCCAAGTACCAGGGGAAGAACTGATGGTAAGGCTTGGCTCAGCCGATTTATGGGGATCTTTCCAGCAGCAGTACTCCTTTTAGGCATTTCCGGTTATGATCAGTTCGCGGTTATGCTCTTTTCGACCCTGCTCACTGCTGTCCTTTCCTGTGTAATCGTCTGGATGTTCTACCGGCTGCTATTCGGTTTTTTTGATCTGGTTCTTTCGTTACTGCCGTTTGATTTGCTCAGGGATAATCAAGAGATTGTGTTGAAAAGTCTGCAGCCGATAATAGTCTGGCTGCATATTCTTCTTTTGGTAGCGATTCAAGGAGTTGTTTGGAATCTTTTTTCTACCCTGAATGAGGCCGTTGCCGGAATCTTTAACTTCGGTTTTAAGATTTCAAGCCTCCATATCTCACCTGGGTTTTTTCTGACGGTCATTTTTGTTATCTACGCTGCGCTTCTTGCATCTAAAGCTATTCAGATGCTCCTCCTAAATAAAGTCCTTCCGCGGTATGGAGCGGAAAGAGGAGTGCAGTTGTCAATCACCCGGCTGGTCCACTACGGTATTCTGACTATTGGCTTTTTGGTAATGCTGAGAGTCCTGGGTTTTCAACTTAACCAACTCGCACTCCTCGGAGGCGCCCTCGGGGTAGGTATCGGGTTTGGCTTGCAGGCAATTGTCAATAATTTTGCCAGTGGTCTTATTCTGCTTTTTGAAAGACCTGTCAAAGTTGGGGATACTATTCAGGTTGGTGAAGAAATAGGGGAGGTGAAGCATCTTGGCTTGCGCGCCACTATTATCCAGACATTCGATTATGCTGAAATAGTTGTCCCGAATTCGGATCTTATAACGGGGCAAGTCACAAACTGGACTCTGGGAGAACGAAGGGTACGAATACGGATCCCCGTCGGTGTTGCCTATGGAACAGAGGTCTCTAAAGTTCTTAAAATTCTTCTGGGCTGTGCAGAAGCAAATCCCGTCGTTCTCAGTACACCTGCGCCGCTAGCGTTTTTCCTGGCCTTTGGTGCCAGCTCCCTTGATTTTGAAGTAAGAGTCTGGATTCCAGAGTTTCTCAACAAAACTCAGGTATTAAGTGATCTGAACCAGGATATCGAAAAGGAATTTGCATTAAATGGTATTGAGATACCGTTTCCGCAGACTGATCTGCATCTGCGTTCCGTGGATGAAACCGCTGCGGCCAGGATGTGGAGCTCTTCCTCTCATGCACAATCGCAGCAATCGGAACAGGAACAACCAGCTCAAGCAAATTCGATAGCTTCCGAAATTCCTGAGCTTGAGGGTAAAAAGAGAGAGTAAAGAAAAAAGGGTCAGTGGTCACAATAAAATTGCTACCACTGACCCTCTTAGTGCTTAATTAAGTGCCTTTAACTTCTTAAGACATTTATTCCAGCTCTATTCCCGTTGCCGGGATTATTTTCAGATTTTTACTACATTTTGTGCAGCCGGACCTTTCTGGCCGTCTACAACTTCAAAGCTGACGCGCTCTCCCTCAGAGAGAGATTTGAATCCGTCTGCCTTTATAGCGGAATGATGGACAAATACATCCTGGCCTCCATCTTGTTCAATAAAACCAAAGCCCTTCGCATCATTAAACCACTTTACTGTACCTTCTGCCATTGCTACTACTCCTGGGTAATGGGGTCCGTTTTGGCCCCTTTTTTCGATTGCCTGAGCGCTGTTTGCTACCTCAGGCATCAGCCTCGTTTCGGGCTGAGTGTGTTGTCTGTATTAAATTATCCAGACAAAATTCAATTTCTTCTCTGTCATCACTTGCAGGTTTAGCAAAACTGTTATTTTCGCTGAACATTGTTTTTAATATTCAAATCAATGTCTGGTAGTTTTTGCAAAGAAGAAGGTATCTTATTTTTATCTGCGTTTTTTTCCCTTTTTGGGAGGTTGTGCTTCGTTGCAGACCAACTGACGATTTTTGTAATCTTGTTTATTCAACGTTTCCATGGCACGATGACCTTCGGACCTTGTAGACATCTCAACAAAGGCAAAACCTTTGGGTCGTCCTGAGAAATGATCTATTACAAGGTTTGTGTTAACAACTTCACCAAATTTATTGAATAGCTGGAGAACTTCGGGTTCGGTTACATCATATGGCAAATTGCCTATAAAGAGTTTCAAGCTGCTGCTCCCTGGGACATGATCGGCAAGAATCTTTATCGACAACATGCAAGACAATGCAAAATTACTGGCGAGAAACACTATGCGTGATCGGGTTTACGTTAAGACCTATCATCAGGCTATACAATATATATTCTAGGATTACAAGTAAATAACACAGTCAACATTGCCCATCTCATCCGAGTTGTCTTCTTCAACAATCCGACTTTACGGTCAGCTTAATAACCTTGCATAAGTTATCCCCCCACAATGAAGCTTAATAAGCCGAGTTAAGAGGTGAATAGTCGATACATCTCTTTTATACGTCTGGGCTGATGCTTCCTTTGGTTATGCTGTAGTGTAAGCTTCGTATCAAAAAAAAGTATGGCTTCCATCAGGCTTTGTCAATCAGGAAACCGTATTGTCAATTTTTGGGAATTTAGTCCACATTTCTCATCAGTTCAGGCGGAAAATACTGCCGAGGATGGCGCCGCATGGACTGACCTTTGATGAACATTGTGTTGATTGAGTGCCTTAATCTAGAAACCATTTCTTAAAAAACAAGAAATCTGGAGACTACTTTAAAATTAGAATCTTAAAGTAACCTCCCAGGCACTTATACCCCTCAAGGGGGCACTGAACTGAGTACCCGTAAAGCACGGGCACTAAAAAGAGTCCCCTACAAAGCATGGGGACTAAAAAGAGTCCCCCTCACAGCATGGGGATTAAAAAGAATA
>JBARUR010000406.1:0-2542 GCA_049645845.1 Desulforhopalus sp.
CTGACGCCATTAATGATTTCAATATATTTTTTCTCATTTTCCTGGCTGGTCATTCTTGGATTCGAGGGAAGCAGTGAAACATTTAATTCAATCGCATCTGCTCCTTGCTGCTCGATCGACTTTGCAAAAGAGACCCATTCATTGGCTGAAACGCAATTGATACTTGCTATAACCGGAATTTTAACGCTGTTTTTTGCTTCGGAAATGAGTTTTAGATAATTGTCTACTTCGTTACCACGGGTATATTCACGAATGTAATCGGTTGCTCCAGGGTAGTCGGCATTGTACGTTTCAAGATTAGAGGATAATTCAGCTTGAATTTGCTCCTCAAACAGAGACTTCAGTACCACTGCACCTGCATTGTTGTCGGCTAATTCCTTAATTTTATCGACGGAATTGGTAAATCCACAACTGCCGACAATCAATGGATTTTTAAGATCCAGTCCAAGGTACTTTGTTGATAGATCGTTCATATCGCCTGAGGTGTTCTCCATTGATTATATGTTCAGCCTGCCAAACAACATAAAAACAGTTTTTCCGAAACGTTAATTGTGCCTAATGTGCATGATTAATCGCAAGGCCAAAAGTTTCATTGCATATTACGGTTAGAGACATACTAAATATCTCCAGAAATTCAACAATATTTCGTCATATTTGGGAATAAAACAATACAACTTATTGTTATTACATTTGATAATTTATTTTGCGATTTCACATCAATATCATTGATAATGAGCGACGTCGACCATGTTTCCTTCGACGTATTGTGCAAATGATTCTCCAAAAAGAGAGATGCACCGGTATGTACACATTTTAATATCTACCGACAGTCAAAAAGCGAGGAAGATACACAAAGCATTGATTTAATAAAGATTATTCACAGAAGAAATATCAGAGGAATTTACAGATGGGTTTACAAAAAGACCATTCTTTACTCGACTGGATAATACCATGTGCGCAATTCCATAAAGCTTATTATCTTACTAAATTTTTAAATTTGTCAAATGCAAATTCTAATTTCCGCGACACAATTTTAGTGCCTTACAAAATGTTTTTCGTGAAAGAACTTCGTGAAGGTACTTATCTCGACTTGTTTTTATACAAAAATGACAAAAAACAAACTCCGACACTTGCCTGTTTTTCATCTTCTCTGTGGGGCTTTCCTCATTAGTTTTTCTGGAATTTTCGTTAAGATAGCTGAGGTTTCTCCAAGTACTTCCGCTTTTTATCGAGTATTTTTTGGCTCTGTATTTTTAGCTTTTGCTGTTATCTGGTTTAAAGATTTTAAGAAGCTCCGTCCTGTAGAATTGTTCATTATCTCCTTCTGCGGCTTTACTTTCGCGCTTGACCTTTTTTTCTGGCATGCAAGTATAATGTTCATCGGCCCTGGCCTGGCTACGCTTCTTGGTAATTTTCAAGTTTTTTTTCTTGCCGCGACAGGAATATTCTTTTTTGGGGAAAAAGTCCGGCCCAGATTCTTTGGAGCAATACCTCTTGCAATTATCGGCCTTCTGCTCATCGTTGGAATCCATTGGAAAGCCCTGGGGAGCGACTACAAAACCGGTATCTATTTTGGTTTACTCACCGCTGTATGTTATACCATCTTTCTTCTTACCCTAAGAAAAATCCAATCCGATGAAAACCATTCTATTTTTTCTTCACTCATGATCGTATCAATGAGCTGTGCTGTTTTTCTCGGAATAAAGATGCACTATGCCGGTGATTCATTCGCTATCCCTAATTTAAAAAGTCTCTTTTCACTTCTTGGTCTAGGGCTGTTCAGTCAAACCATCGGCTGGGTTTTAATAGCCAACGCTTTGCCTAAGATCCGTGCCTCTTTCACTGGCTTAATTTTGCTGCTCCAACCTGCTTTGGCCTTTATCTGGGATGTACTGATATTTGATCGGCCAACAGACCTCCTTAACTGGACAGGAGTTGCGTTAACCCTTGCAGCGATTTATATGGGATTAACCGGCAAGGCGAAACAGATATCTTCGTAAACACTTGCATTTCCAGGATTTGGTTATATTATTAACTATGTAATTTCTTGTTTTTAAATCAATAAAATAACCGTAACGAGACTATTATGAAAATTGTGAACTATAAAGATTCTCCTTCGCACAAATTTGATAATGAAACTGCCAAAGGTGTTACCGGCAGGGTTGTTATCGGCAAAGAAGACGCTGCCGATAATTTTTGCATGCGGGTATTCACCGTCGCTCCAGGTGGATTCACCCCCAGACATTCACACGAATGGGAACATGAAGTATTTGTCCACTCAGGAAAGGGGCAGGTTTTCCAAAATGGTGAGTGGAGGACAGTTACCAGCGGCACAGTGGTTTTCATTCCCGGCAATGAAGAACACCAGTTTATGAATGGTGGTGGAGAAGACTTCGTTTTTGTCTGCCTCATCCCATCCGGCGTTTCAGAAATATAGCCCGCATTTCTCATCAGTTCAGGCGGCGTCAGCTTCAAAGTTTTTGGTAGTGAACCATAGTAGGTTATGTTCACTGGCAAAATACTGACGAAGATGGCGCCGCAT
>JBARUR010000407.1:0-27037 GCA_049645845.1 Desulforhopalus sp.
GTACCCAGAAGGACACTGGTAAATATAGGAAGGTTGCCCTGAAACAGAAAAGCCCATCTTTTACCTCTCTTTTTGCTATCTTGTGGATAACAGAAGCGGATAAAGATGGGCTCACGCACATGAAGAATTCGATTTCTTCAATGATTTCAATAGTTTGGTGGAGGCGGCGGGAGTCGAACCCGCGTCCGAAAATGCTCCCCTCTCGTATCTACATGCTTAGTTCCGTGCTTTAATTTTCGCTTTGGGAACTCAGTCGGAACATAGATTTCCCATTGCTATTCTGTGAGATCTCGTCATCTGAAAGACAGACGGCCTTCAGATGACCAGCCCGTTGAGTCGACGCCCCAAATCCGGCCTTACGGGCGAAGACCGGTGGAACGGCAGTATGACAGTTATTAAGCTGCTACTGCGTAGTTATAATCGTCTGCGATTATATTTATGCTCTATCGGTTTTACGAGCAAATAGAAGCTCGGCATGCAACAATGAGCTTACACATCCCCGTCGAATCCGTTTCGCCCCCTTATTTTATTTCAGATTCAAGCTTATGGTTAATCTGTTAATTGTTAATACGTTCTACGGTCGATCATGTCGCATTTCTCGCTGAATCTCACGATTACTCTGCTGTTCTTTGAGAGTTGCCCTCTTGTCATATTCTCTTTTACCCCGGGCAAGACCTAGTTCGACTTTCGCCTTGCCGTTCTCTATAAAGTATATCTTTAGCGGTATCAGGGCAAGGCCTTTTTCATTGAGTTTACCAATAAGTTTTTTAATTTCCCGCTGATGCAGCAGCAACTTGCGTACCCTGAGCGGCTCATTGGGGTTTTGAGTGGCAAATGAATACATCGAGATATGTACGTTGTGCAACATCACTTCGCCACGGGAATCTATCTTCACATATCCATCCCGCAGATTCGCCTTACCTGCCCGGAGTGATTTGACTTCAGGCCCGGAGAGCACCATTCCCGCCTCATAGGTCGCATCTATGTGATAGTCATGAAAGGCTTTTTTATTTTTCGCGACGATCTTTATTCCCATCTGCTGTTATCTCTCATTTGTCATTTTCATAATTTGCTCGCATAATATCAGCCCTGGTAAACGTTCACCAGTGCTCCATAGGTGCACAAGCAGACCGACATGCTATAGTGTCCTATGCAGGGCGGTCTGATCGTGTGCATATGGCGTGCTGGTGAACGTTTTACCATCAGACGGAAGTCACCCTGAGTGCTTCTTCATACGTGGTTATGCCGCGCCGGACCTTGTCCCATGCGTCCTCGCGTAATGTAGTCATTCCTTCCCGTATTGCAACCTGCCTGATTTCCAAGGTGTGCGCCTGATCGGCAACCATCTTTTTCACCTTGGAAGTCATTGGAAATATTTCAAATATCCCACATCTGCCTTTATAACCGGTACCTCGGCATTCCCGGCACCCCTTCCCTCTTCTTAGCACAAAATTACCCGATTCAGCTACAGGAAAGCCCATTTTCAAAAGTTCCTCCCCTTTCATCTCGAAGTTTTCGGCGCAGCTGGGACAGATCGTTTTCACCAGCCGTTGTGCCATGCACCCAAGAAGAGAAGTCGCTATCATAAACGGCTGAAGGCCAAGATCCTTCAATCTGGCAATAGAAGCAACCGCGTCGTTGGTATGAAGGGTTGAAAAAACCAAATGACCGGTCATCGCTGCCTGAACCGCATGGGCGGCTGTCTCGTGATCACGGATCTCACCGATCATTATGATATCCGGATCCTGCCGCAGAATATGGCGCAAGATTGTAGTAAACGTCACATCGATAAGCGGCTGTACAGCAATCTGATTAAATTCCTCGTGTACCATCTCGACCGGATCTTCCACTGTAATGATATTTTTTTCCGGCGTGGAAATTTCTTTGAGGGTCGAGTAGAGGGTTGTAGATTTACCGCTTCCGGTCGGCCCTGTTACCAGAATAATCCCATGCGGTGACGAGATAAAAGAATTATACACCTCCATATCTCGTTTTGAAAATCCCAGGGTATCGACCTTCTGGAACATCAACTCAGAATCGAGGATACGCATTACCACTTTTTCCCCAAAGGAAACTGGAATACTCGACACCCTTATCTCGACATCCTTGCCACTCTTTTCGCCGATTTTAATCCGACCGTCCTGAGGCCTTCTTTTTTCTGCAATATCAAGGCGGGACAAAAATTTAATACGCGCAACAATGGCTGAATGTACGGCTTTAGGTAGATTATAGATGGTGTGCAAGGCCCCGTCTATACGAAACCGGACCATGCATATATTACGTTTCGGCTCAATGTGGATATCACTCGCCCGCTGTTCAAGAGCGTAATGGAAAATATGGTTGACTGCTGTTTTGATATGCTGGTCGGAAGAGGTAATTCCTTTGGATGACGAAATTTGCACATACCGCTCAAGGTTGCCGATATCAATGGAGCCGGCTCCTCCCGGAATTACTCCAAATTGATCCTCTGCAGCGCTGATCGATTTCTGGAAACCGAAAAACTCGCTGATAATCCTTTTAATGTCGGATTTAGTTGCGATATATGGCTTTATCCTGATCTGATTAGCCTGTTCGATATCTGCAAGCGTCGTTTGGCAGTCGGGATGATAGCTTGCCATTTCCACAACACCATTCACCTCTTTGAAGGGCAGAAGGAGCTGCCTGATGGCAAAGTTGCGAGGAATGGTCTTGGTAACAACCTCCATATCAAGTTCAAGCGGATCAAGTTTCTTAAAAGGCAGATTCTTTTCATTCGCGACAGCACGCATGATGAGCTCTTCGTCTATAAATCGACCGTCTCCACCAAGCAGCTTGAAATTAAAAGCTACTGTGATATCAACCAGATCCGGATAATTTTTATCGACCTCTCCTTCTTTGCTCGCCTGGCGAAGCAGCTTTTGCCTCATTTTTCCCTTTTCCAGCGTTACAAATTGACGCTGTTTAGGGGTCAACACCTTCAGCTTGACAAGGACATCAAGCAGACCCTCACTGTTCAAAAATTTCATTAAAATTACCTTTTCAGACCAAGAATGTAGATTTTGGTATCATTCTCGCCCGAAGATAATAATTATGCAAGAAGATTAAGAGAATTACAGATCCTGATGCCTACATCAGTGAACGAAGAAGTTGCAGGTTTTCCCGATCCTCGTCCAAACTATCGCTTTTGGGGGTTTCGAGGGTCATCGGCAATCCGCCAAAGCGTTGGTCGTTCAACAGGTTCTTAAAACCATCCAGACCAATGGCCCCTTGGCCGATATGTTCATGGCGGTCAACCTTTCCGCCTCGCTCTTTTTTTGAATCATTAAGATGAAAAAAACGGATCTTTTCAAGGCCGACAGTTTTCTCAAGAGCATCAATTGTCTTCTTATAGCCATCCGGAGTCTGAAGCTCGTAGCCTGCGGAAAAAATATGGCAAGTATCGATGCAAACTCCCAACAGTTCCGGAAACTTCGAATTATCAAGGATATAGGCAATTTCTTCAAATCTGCTCCCGAGGCCTGTTCCCTGCCCTGCGGTTGTTTCCACCAGGACCTGTACTGCAACACCGCTTTTCTCAATAGCTTTATCCAAGCCTCTGCTAAATCGTTCAAGTCCGGCCTCAACACCGTCGCCGCCATGGGAACCCGGATGTAAAACGACATATGGAATGCCAAGCTGGTCACAGCGGGTCAGCTCCTGTGCAAAGTTGTTAATAGACTTGTCCAAAAGTTCTTCTTTACCGGAAGCCAGATTGACCAGATAAGATGCATGGGAGGCAACAGGCATTCCGCCGCTTTTTTCATGGGCTTTCTTAAAAAGATCAATTTCTTCAGCTTTAAGTTCAGCCGGATGCCATTGTCTTTGGTTGCGGGTAAATATCTGCAGCGCTTCACCACCCACTTTTTCAATTCGTTCAAAAGCCAGATGAAGCCCACCGGCAACTGATTCATGCGCTCCTAATAAGGGCTTGGAATGTGTATGAGATTCAGCAGGCATAGGTTCACCTCAATGTGCAGCGTTCCGGGTTATTTCCAGCGCCTGAACAGATTCTTCATAAGACTGATTGATAAATTTATTGATCTGCGCCAGGTAATATCGTTTATGAGCAGGATCGATTGCAGCTGCCTGTTTTTCAATACTTACAGCCTCTTCAATCAGGTCGTTGGCCCAATAAGCAGTAGCCAGTGTATCGAGCACATGACCTTTAGGTTGAAGAGTGGCTGCCCCTCTTGCAAGAGTAAGCGCTTTTCGGGGATCCCTTATAGTTAGATCCTCACTGGTCAAAAGCAGCCAGGCAAGATTGTTCATGATTTCGGGATTAACCGGCTCAAGAGCGTAGGCTTTTTCATAAGCAGCAAGGGCTTTCTCTTCCATTTTCCTGACCAGCATCAGATCACCTATGAGGCGTTGCCAGAGGGCCCGTTCCGGCTCCTGTTTTACTTTCTGCAACAGTACGGCTTCTGCATAATTTTCCTGATAACGCTGAGCCAAAGCTTCAGTGGGAATCTGACGAACGAGTACAACAGTAAGCACCAGAATCGCACTATAGGCTAAGAGACTATTCCGCACCTTTCGATTATGACGGCTGATCCGCTCCGGCTCTCTTTGGGCATGTTCAAGGCAGTCAATCCGTTCACCTATACCAAAGTGATGCCAGTTATGCTGGTCGCGAATATTGCCGCTGAGGATCGCTATCTTCTCAAAAGCGGAAACCAGGGCATTGCCATTTCCCATTGTCTGCAAACTGAACAGGTCAGCCTGTCTTTCAAAATTCCGGATAAAATATCCAAAGATAACCCTGAAATAGATCAACATAAAAACAAGTAAAGGTACGGCACCCACCAGAACCAGCACAGTCTCCACCGCTATACCGCTGGCAGCCATCAATCTGTTAAAAAAATCTAGAGAAAGAAACATATAGATAAACGGTTCTGCGAGCAATCCGACCAGCACACTGAAACCAACAATCAAAAAGACATACAGCAGCATGTGGTACTTTTTCACATGACCTATTTCATGGGCCATAACTGCTTCCAGCTCATCCAGGGACATGGTCTCAATAAGGGCGGGCGTAATGAGAATATACCGAAGACCGGGCAGAATGCCCATTACTCCGGCGGTCAGCATTTGTCCTTCAAAGAGAGGCCAGAGATAGAATTCAGCAGAAAAATTCTGCTTGGCACAGAACGCTTCCAAATGTCTTCTCAGATTACCATCGGGCAGTTTTTTGCACCCCCAGAGCTTTCGCACCATCGGAGGGAAAAATATCAGTACAAATAGCAGGAAAACCCCAAAGAACAAGAGGTCGCCCCATTCTGAAGCAAGAATTTCCTGCAGTCCGGGAAAGGGTAAAAGAGCAGCGATATCGTAGAGCACTGAGAGAATGACCCAGGGCAGTACAATCGGCATATTGATTTTAATATTGGAGAAAATGAATGTCGCAGCACTGTGCTTTTTGCCAAAGATCAGCTCATAGTTTCTTTGCCCGGCACGCCACATGATCGCCAAAAAGAGCACAAAAAGCAAAAGCCCTGCAAAATTAACCAATGAGGGCGTTATACCTCCAAAAGAAAGGAAGGAGAGGTAATATTTTGCGTCACAAAAATAAAGAATGGCTCCAAAAAAGACCAGTGCCAGAATCGAGAGCTGCTTCTCCGTCTGAAAATATCCCGCCGACCTCAAAGCTTCCGGTCTGCGAAAAAGTTTTCGCGCCAGGCTGCTATATCCGATCAAAATGAGGACAAAAAACACCAGCGACAGCCAGCCCGGCAATAGCGGATCCTGGGGTATGCTGGTGACACTGAAAATGAATATAGCGACCAGGAACAAAAGAAGGTTGGTATACATCAAGGTGATCACCAATTTTTTCTAAACCCGGTAAAGGAAAAGAACCGGAATTTATTATAATACCCCTTTTGAGGGGTCCTCTTTTCAACTTATAACAACTGCCTACTTGATTGATATCAATCAAAAGGATAGGTATCATACACGATTTGGCAACTACTATGCTATCCCACATTTCTCCTGAACATTGTGTTGATTTTCAGAATATATTTATTTTTCCTAGAGCTTCGACATTGTTTCAATTGTTCTCTTAATCATCACAATGTTCATGAGAACTGCGGGCCATGAGCTCCATCTGACCACATTCTACTCATTTCGAAGAAAATTTATTGTGATACTCCTTTTTTTATTGACTTTAGTACCCATGTCATCTTAAATAGATTGTTTTATCTCTCAAAGAGAGCTATGGGCGCATAGCTCAGTTGGTAGAGCCATCGGCTCATAACCGATCGGTCGTAGGTTCGAATCCTACTGCGCCCACCATTTATACAGCAGCTTCAGCAGAAACAACGGATTCCTTGAAAAAGTTATTATTATACATACAAAAAGGGGAAAGTATAACACCCCTGAATATCACATTCCGGTTCGGGCAGGGCAAGCCTGAACGGGCGAAATGAATAAAAGGTACACCTCCAGAGAGGTGTACCTTTTTTGTTTTATGAGCTGCACGATAGAATTACTATGACAGCAAGAGTTAAAGACATTCTCGAAAGCCTTAACATTCAGGCACCCTTCAGCCTTGCTGAATCCTGGGACAACGTAGGTCTTCTGGTTGGTAACCCGGAGCAGCAGGTGACGGCGGTTCTTGCCGGACTTGATCCAACCAACAGGTTAGTGGATGAAGCGATAAAACTGGGAGCCAATACGATCATCACTCATCATCCCGTTATTTTCAAACCTCTTCCCGCGATCAACACTGCCGAGCCAAATGGCAGACTTCTCGAAAAAGCCCTTTCCAACCAAATCGCCATTATAGCCAGCCACACCAATTTCGACAGTGCCCGCGAGGGAGTCAGCGATTATCTCGCTCTTAAGCTCGGCCTGGAAAATCTTTCTCCTCTGGTTGCTTCATCAGACAATGATACCGCCGGAACCGGACTTGGGCGAATCGGCACATACTCTTCTCCGCTCACATCTACCGATTTTCTAACAAGATTACTCACAACACTTGATCTTTCCTGCGTCCAAATGGCAGGTGTTTTTCCCGAAAAGATCTCATCTGTTGCAGTCTGTGGAGGAAGCGGTTCAGACTTGGCACCCGTGGCTTATCATCGTGGCGCTAACGTCTACATTTCTGCCGAAATTAAACATAGTACGGCTGTCTGGGCCGTGGAGAAAAATTTCTGTATTATCGACGGGACACATTACGCTACAGAAAAACCTGCTGTTGCCCTCCTTGTCAAGCAGCTCAAGGAAGCTGTTGACACAATGGGCTGGAACATCAAAATTCTGCAAACGAAAGAGGAGCATCACCCTTTCGTTTTAATGGATATAAACTACCAACCATAGAAAATAATATTCCATAGGAGAATCATTTTGAACGAACTTTTAACCCAACTCGTTTCACTTCAGGCCCTTGATCTGGAAATTGACCAGATCGACGATGCCATTAAAGCTGAGCAAAGCGGACTTGATGAACGTATGTCTGCCCTTGCTAAAAGAGAGGCTTTAATTAATGAATTGAAAGAAAAAATAAGCTCTCAACAAAAAGAAAGCCGAACTCTTGAAGACGAAATGGCCGACAAAATGGATCATGTCAGAGAGCGCCAGTCGAAAATGATGCAGGTACAGACCGGTCGTGAGCAGACTGCGTTGCTGAAAGAAATCGAAGATGCCAAAAAAAGTGCCAAGGAAAATGAAGAAAAAGTCATGGTCCTCATGGAATCCATCGAAAAGTTGACGGCTCAAATGGAAGAGGAGAAGAATCTCCTGAAAGGTGAAAAGCAACTTGTCACGGAAGAAACCGATAAAGTGCGGGCCAACATCGAGACAATCAACAAGAGCAAAAAGAAAAAAGATGCCAAGCGCACCGACCAGGCGGCTAAGATCAAAAAGTCTCTTTTGAAAAAATACGACACTCTTCGCCAACACCGTAATGGACTCGCCGTTATCAATGTAGTCGATGGTGTATGTCAGGGTTGTTTTATGGCCGTTCCGCCGCAGAGATTCAATATGCTGCTTAAAGGCGATGAGATCTTTGCCTGTCCGACCTGTCAACGCTTGAATTATTATGTTCCACCGGTCTTAGAAGAGAATTAAGCTCAGATTTAGCTTTTACTTTTGCGAATTTCCCACTAAAGTAGCTAGCACCCCACAAGGGGGGTACTCTTTACAGTGCCCGTGCTTTGCGGGTATAAGTGCCTTGGAGGTGCTTTTAAGATTCTAATTTTAAAGTATTCTCCATATTTCTTGTTTTTATGACAGGTTTTCTGGAGTAAGGTACTAAAGGAGCGGGCGCATGATCGCTCCGGTTTTTTTGACCGGAGAGGAAAGTCCGAACTCTACAGGGCAGGGTGGTTCGTAACACGAACGCCGGGCGACCGGGGGAAAGTGCCACAGAAAACAAACCGCCTGATAATCCTTGTCGATTTCAGGTAAGGGTGAAACGGTGAGGTAAGAGCTCACCGCTTCCATGGTGACATGGGAGGCATGGTAAACCCCACCCAGAGCAAGACCAAATAGGGAGATGTTTGAGGGCGGCCCGTCCGAAATCTCCGGGTAGGTTGCAAGAGGTGTTGAGCGATCAACATCCCAGTGAAATGATCATGGCTCCTTTACGGAGTACAGAATTCGGCTTATAGCCCGCTCCTTTTTTTATTCCTCCAATCGGCATATGACACTCTCAGCCGCTGCCATAATTACCGCCGCCGGATTCGGTACCAGAATGAAGCTCGATCATCCAAAGCAGTATCATCTGCTTGCAGGATTGCCGATACTCGTCCATACCGTCCGTGCATTTGTCGATAACAGCCATATCGACCATATTGTAGTGGTTGTTCCGGTCGACTGGATCGAGCAGACAAAAACATTATTTCAGCGTTATCAAATCAATGAAAAAAATCTGGTAATAGTTGCCGGAGGAAAGAGACGCCAGGACTCTGTTCAGGTGGGTCTCAATGCTCTTGCTGAAGATACGGCTATTGTGCTCGTCCATGACGGCGCCAGACCACTTGTCAGCAGGGAAATCATCGACAGATGTTATCTTGCCGCTGTGCAAAATGGTGCAGCAATCGCTGCGATACCGGTAAAAGACACCTTAAAAAGAGCAGCTGACGGCGTAAAAGTCACTGCCACCGTTGACCGCACATCCCTCTGGCAGGCCCAGACTCCCCAGGCTATCAGAAAAGATCTGCTTGAAAAAGCCTTCAAATACAATGGCGATGCCGATGTGACTGATGAATCATCTCTTCTTGAAAATGCCGTAATTCCTGTCACCCTTGTTGCAGGCGCTGAAAGCAATATTAAAATCACCCATCCGGAGGACCTTCTCCTGGCCGAAAAAATAATTCAACAACACATACAACCAAAGATTCGTATCGGTCATGGCTATGACGCCCACCGTTTTACCGAAAACAGGAAGCTCGTCCTGGGAGGTGTCACAGTCCCTCACAGCCACGGCTTGGCAGGTCATTCCGATGCTGACGTTCTTACTCATGCCCTTTGCGATGCGCTCCTAGGAGCACTGGGGTTAGGTGACATAGGACGTCATTTTCCCGATTCCGACGAAAGATTTTCCGGTATATATTCAATAACCCTGCTGGAACATGTCATTGCACTGACTTCGGAACAGGGATATTGTATTTCCAACGCCGACATCACGCTGGTCTGCCAAAGCCCCCGTCTTGCACCTTACCTTAACGAGATGAGGAACCTGCTGGGACATGCATGCAAAGTCGATCCCTATGCGATCAATATAAAAGCAACCACCACTGAAAAAATGGGTTTTACCGGGAGAAAAGAAGGCATCAGCTGCCACGCCGTCGTTCTTCTTCAGTCAAACCCCAATGAGGCCGTTAAATGACAATTGCAATGAACAGGGAGCGTCTCGCCGCTACCTTCACTGAACTGTGCGAAATAAGCAGTCCTTCAAGGAAAGAAGGCGCAATTTCTGTTTTTTTAAAAGAAAAATTTGCGGAACTTGGGGCGGACTTCATTTTCGAAGATGATTCTGCCACGAAAACCGGATCGGAATCCGGGAACATCATCGTCCGCTTTGATGGTACCCTGCCCGACCAGGAAGGATTGTTTTTTTCCTGCCACATGGACACGGTCGAACCAGCCGACGGAGTAAAGGTTCTTCGAACCGGCGACATCTTCACCAGTAAAGGGGATACAGTACTTGGCAGTGATGACAAAAGCGGTATTACCGCCGTACTCGAACTCATTGCCATGCTCAAAGAGACAAAAACCGAGCATCCGATGATTGAAGTGGTCATCACCACCTGCGAAGAGATTGGACTTCTTGGCGCTAAATATCTGGACCACAAACAACTTCTGACTAAATATGGTTATGCACTGGATTCCTCCGGCATTGATCATGTAATAGTAGGGGCACCAGCTGCCAATAAAATTGAGATAACAATCAAGGGGCTTGCAGCTCACGCAGGACTCTGTCCGGAAGCCGGAATAAACGCCCTAACTCTTACAGCAAAAGCCCTGAATGGTCTAAGCATGGGTCGGCTCGACGAAGAATCGACTCGCAACTTCGGTCTTATACAAGGCGGGGTTGCCGGTAATATTGTTCCTGAACAGATATTTCTAAAAGGTGAAGTACGCAGCCATTCCACCGAAAAACTGGCTTTTTATACTAAAGAAATCCAGGACTCTTTTGAAAAAGTTATCGCCGAATGGCAGAAGTCTCCAGCAACTGGCGACAAACAGCCTTCTATAACCTTTAATATCGTTGGTGACTATCCGGCTTTGTCAATCGACGAGGATACCCCAGTAATTAAAAGAATTAAAAAAGCTTCTCAACTCGCCGGCAAAAATTTGCAGTATGTTGTAGCCGGTGGAGGCAGTGATGCCAATATTTTCTGCGGATACGGTTTACCAACTGCCATTATAGCCACCGGCATGAATAAGGTACATACGATTGATGAACAGCTCGATCTCAACGACCTTGTCAGCCTGACCGAACTCCTCTACGCACTCGCTACAGTACCGAATTAACAATTTTCTTACTCTGGCGAAAGATAACTGGAATATATTTCGTGAACCGTTTTTACCACTGCCCTAAATCTTTCTTGTTGAATTTAGGCAATGCTTCATATAGATTTCATTTTTTGGATTACTAAAGGAAAGGCACAATAGAGATTTTCTCATTGTGCCTTTCCCCTTTTGCATTAACTGAAAAGGTATGCTTGTACTTGCTATTTCAGTTTCGTTCAAGCTGCCGAAATTTCGGACAACCAAGGATCAGCTCCCGATGTTACAACAACATTGCAAAAAATCGTCAGATGGGCGCCCCACCCACGAATGCGGGGTTTGCGGCGTTTTTAATCACCAAGACTCAGCAAAACTCACCTATTTCGGGCTGTATGCTCTACAGCATCGGGGACAGGAAAGTGCCGGCATTGTCACGTCTGACGGCAATAAGGTCAATATGTACAAGAACATGGGCCTTGTTCCGGAAATTTTCACCGAAGAAATCCTTCAAGGACTGAAAGGCCATTTATCCATTGGACATGTTCGCTATTCAACCACCGGAGCATCAAACCTTGTCAACGCTCAACCCCTTATGGTTACCCATAAAGGAACGACCCTGGCGGTTGCACATAATGGCAATCTCGTAAATTCCATCGCCTTGCGTACCGCCCTGGAAGAGCAGGGATCAATCTTCCAGACCACCATGGACAGCGAGGTCGTCCTTCACCTCATGGCCCGTTCTGCCCATCTGGGGCTTGAGACTGCTCTTAGAAATACATTCACTTCCCTAAAAGGTGCCTATTCACTCCTGCTCATGACCGACAAAACCATGATTGCAATCCGTGATCCCGACGGATTCCGGCCGCTTTGCCTCGGGAAACTCAAAAATGGTGCAAGTGTAGGCAACGGAGGCTGGGTTGTAGCTTCTGAAACCTGTGCTCTTGACCTTATTGAAGCAGAATACGTGCGAGACATTGAACCTGGTGAAATTCTTATCTTTCAGGAAAGCGGAATGACTTCCATTTTTCCGTGGCCGAAACAGGACAGCCATTTCTGCATTTTTGAACAAGTCTATTTCGCCAGGCCTGATTCCGAAATTTTTGGTATCAATGTGTATCAGAGCAGAAAACGTATGGGCGAAATCCTTGCCAGTGAAGCAAAAATTGATGCTGATTTCGTTATGCCTTTTCCTGATTCAGGAAATTACGCTGCTATTGGCTATTCCCAGGCTTCCGGTATCCCACTGGAAATGGGTGTCATCCGTAACCACTATGTGGGCCGAACATTTATTCAGCCAACTCAGTCGATGCGAGACTTCAATGTAAAGGTTAAGCTTAATCCGGTCCGTTCGTTTCTCAAAGGAAAACGGCTTATTATCGTCGAAGATTCAATAATCAGGGGAACAACGGGAAAAAGCCGCGTCAGAGCATTGCGGGAGGCCGGTGCCAAAGAAGTTCATATGGTGGTAAGCTGCCCCCCGACCAGACATGCCTGCTACTACGGCATCGACTTTCCAGATGTAAATCAATTGATTGCCAATCAGAAAGAGATAAAGGAAATTGCCGAATATCTTGGACTTGACTCATTGCATTATCTGAGCCTGGAAGGGCTTGTCAAGGCAACCGGGATGGGTAAAGAGAATTTCTGTCTTGCCTGTTTTGATGGGAATTATCCGATCGAACCGGATCTTGCTTTTCACAAGGATGCTTTGGGATTAATATTGAAGCTGGAATCTGAAAAACGACAATAAGTGGCGTTTCATACACCCCTTCGGAGTCTATCATCTACCAAAGTATTCCGAAGGGGACTTCAAACCCGTGTCACAACACAATTTTTACCGTTCCTCTTGGCATCATACATAGCCTGATCCGCCCTTTCTTTGATCGCCATTTCATCTTGCTCCCTGGGAATTTTTTCATTTCTTTTACAGGAAACAAGACCAATGGACAGGGTAGTTGTGCCAAAGTTCTTCTCTAAAAAATTAAGCAGAATACGCTGAACGACTTCTGTTCCCTGGGTAGCTGTTGCTTGAGGCAGCAAAACAGCGAACTCATCTCCGCCGAGCCTGAAACATAAATCCACACTTTCTCTGGTACAATCTTTAAGAATTTCTGCAAGGTTGATAAGAATGTTATCCCCCTCCTGATGTCCATACTCATCGTTGTATTCTTTAAAATTGTCTATGTCTATGACAGCATACATCAGGGGATAGTTCTGCCTGTGTGCCCGCTCAACTTCATCAGGAAATCGTTCATCGAAAGCCCTTCTATTCAGGATTTTTGTCAGCCCATCCTGCATCGACAAACGCTCCAGCTCCCGCATCATACTCCGTTCACGAACCGCCCGAGCCAATTTGGCTTCAAGTTCTGCATGATCAATCGGCTTTTTAATAAAATCAAGCGCCCCTGCTTTAATCACTTCTGAATAACTGGCTTTTTCATGATAACCGGTAGAAATTATAACATCTGTTTCTTTATAATTTTCAATGATATGGTCAAGTAACTGCAAGCCATCCATTCCCGGCATTACTATATCTGAAAAAACAAGATCAACCGCAGTCGATTTCAATACTGCAATTGCTTCAATACCATCTCCTGCTACCAGACAATGATAGCCGAATGAGCCAATCAGAACGCTGAGGGTCATTCTAACGAGCTCGTCATCGTCAACTATCAATACTACAACCGAATCCTTTTTTTCTGCTATCTCATCCAGCATGTACTTTTGTAGCATAATATCTTGTCAGGTTGATTTTATTCTGACGGCCTCTTCAGTTTGAGCCTATCTTTTACTCGATTCCGAATTGTACTTTTAAAAATTCATAAAGTCTAGCTGACACATTGTTTTTCTTTCAGCCTCGAAACATACAATATGTTGCAAATCTGCTCAGTCTGCTTTAAACAGAGGTCAGCCTTCTCACGAATGGATCTAGATTATAGCAGACAGGCGGTTTTAATAAACTCACTCATACAATACCATGGAAAGCTCCGGCATTATTGAAGAAAACCTGAATGACAATCCTCTCGATGAGATCCTGTATCTGACGGAAAAAATTTGCCCCTCTTTTAACCTGGGTCTGATCCGTGAGATCCATAATGATCTTACTTCATATTTTTCCGGTTATTATCCAGAGGTTGAGAAAAATGCTTTACCTTATCACAACTTACGGCATAGCCAGATGGTTGTTTTAGCCGCAGCACGTCTCTTCCATGGACTCCATTGCAATGATGTAAGTATTGCAATATCACCTGGCACCCTTTTCAAAGGACTTCTTGCCGCATATTTTCATGATACAGGAATGTTAATCCAAAGAAGTGGCTTGGAACATTCCGGCAATGAACACATGGCAAATCACGAAGCACGATCTATATTGTTTCTCAACAAATATGCTGCCCGAAAAGGATATAAGGAGGATGTTGCCAGAGACTGTGCGATAATTATCAAATACACGGAACTAGAGAGTGATCCGTCAACATTTGACAACCATCCCCCTGAAATTCAAATTGCCGGTCAGGTAGTAGGTTCGGCAGATATACTTGCACAGATGGCAGACAGATATTATCTGGAATGTCTTCCTCTGCTTTTCAGCGAGCAGAAGTCAGGAGGGATAAACAAGCATAATTCCGCCCTGGAACTCATGGAACATACAGCATTATTTTACAGCAACGTGGTCTTGAAGAGACTCACGACCACCTTTTCCGACACATCTCAGGCAATGCAGGCGCATTTTCGTGAAAGGTACAAGATCGACCGCAATCTCTACATTGAGAACATCGATAAAAACATACAGTACTTAAAAGAAATAATTTCGAAATGCGATAGCATTGAGTGCCTTGAAAAACATCTGAAACGAATACCCCCATCTACTTAGAGCGCGGATCTTTTCCTGTCTCAAACATTTCAAACAGATCATAGAAGAGTTTAGTGACTGTACTGAAATGAGTGGCCGATCCCGAACTTGCATAAGCCTTCGTAAGCTCCATCGCCTTGGCAATACTCTCCCGCGAATCCAGATTGTTGGGATCTTTTATAGCCTGAACGAGTCTTTTACCAACATCTTCTTCCACTAATTTCCCTCTTTTTTACTTAGCTATCCGAAGCTTTCTGTATTTCAGCGTTGATTTTAGTTGGTAGCAATTTGTCCTGCCTCTAAAAAACAGTACAAGTACGAAACTATAGTCTAGCTGGGTCCGTTATTTTTTCGATTGCAAACAGTAACAACTTTACGATTGAGGTTTTCAAGAAACTTTGAGAGCTTCTTCTCGGCATTTTTAATTACGTTGGTAATTTTTACGTCATCCAGGGCACCAACAACTGTACCGCAGGCGACACATTGTATAAGACAGAACTTTTGCCCTGTTTTTGTGGTAATATGAACAGCCTCAAACTCATGATATTCACATGTCGGGCATTTTGATCTGGCCATAACATACCTCTTTAAAGATTAGAACCTAATTTTTTAAACATAACGCTAAAACCTCAGTGGTTCAAGGAACTCTTTACTTTTCAACACTGAAAAAACAACCAGCATAAGAAACAGTTTGTTTATGGCACCTTCTAAAAAGAACCTTCTTATTCATAAGATATTGTTTTTATGCTTAAACATCAAGAAACTCAACAACATAAAACATGTAATTCTGTATTTAAACTAAACTCTTCAGCTTGCTTCATTTTAGAGAACACCGGAATCAGGTGTTTTAATGGAGGTGCAGTTTATAATTCAATCCTGGAATGATGCCCCCTGGGGCTTCGGATGGACTATTTTTCTTTTACAACCAATGAAAAAACCACGATTGCAATATCGGTTTAGCAGAGTTATTAATGATAATATCTTCTCCTTTGGAGGAAATAGTACTCTTTAAAGAAGAAGGATATTTAAAGTAACAAGACCATGGCCCCGATTATTCGGGAAAAACGTTAAACTCACAATTTTGAACTCCAATGAAAATACAACCGAACGGTTTATCATCCGGCGGTGCAGTTAATTGGGCACCGGAAGTCCATTTAAACCTGAATGTACGCGGCCTGGCGCCTTCTGCCACCGTTGCGATCAATGAACGATCAAACGAACTGCTGGCAAATGGCCGGAAAATTTTCAAGCTGGGTCTTGGTCAATCTCCCTTTCCAGTTCCTCCTTCAGTGGTCGAAGCACTGAAACAGCACGCGCATGAAAAAGATTACCTTGCTGTTCAGGGGCTTCAACAACTTCGTGAAGCTGTATGCGAACATCATAGATACGCCTTACATGTCGACTGTGACCCCAAAAATATACTCATTGGTCCAGGTTCCAAGGAATTGATGTTTATACTTCAGCTTGTCTACTATGGAGATCTGGTTATACCAACCCCGGCATGGGTTTCTTATGCTCCCCAAGCGCAGATCATTGGACGTCATATTCATTTCCTGCCGACAAAAGCCAAGAACGGCTGGAGATTGACAGGCGATCAACTGGAAAGATTGTGTCGGAAGGACCCAAGTCGTCCAAGAATTCTTATCTTGAATTACCCTTCCAATCCAACGGGAATGACGTATTCCCTGGAGCAGCTCAAAGAACTTGCCGAAGTTGCCAAGAAATATCGAATTATCATCTTGTCTGATGAAATATACGGCAAACTGCATCACTCCGGATCCCATGAATCCATTATGCAGTTCTATCCGGAAGGCACTATTTTCAGCAGCGGCCTTTCCAAATGGTGTGGAGCCGGCGGTTGGCGGCTTGGACTGTTCGTCTTTCCCGATAGCCTGAAATGGCTGCTGGAAGCGATGACTGCGGTTGCCAGCGAAACCTTTACATCTACCAGCGCCCCAATCCAACACGCTGCGATCACGGCATTCCGTGAGAACGCTGAAATAGATGTATATCTTGATCATAGCAGAAAGATACTTGCTGCTCTCGGGAAACATCTCGCCTCCATGTTGCAGACAGCAAACGTGGATGTGTTAGCCCCGGAAGGTGGATTTTATCTCTTTCCCGATTTTGAAAACTACAGGCCGATGTTACAGGCAAAAGGCATTAACGATAGTGTTGAATTTTGCGAAAAGTTACTGGAAGAGACTGGAGTGGCGATGTTGCCCGGAGTTGTTTTTGGACAACCTTTGGAAGAATTGACCGCCCGTCTTGCCTATGTCAACTTCAATGGTTCCGAAGTTCTTGAACAATCCTACAAACTGAAAGATAGCGAACAGGTTGACGAACAATTTCTGCGGAGATACTGCAAAGAACCGCTGACGGCGATCGAGCTGGTATGCAGCTGGCTGAATGCGCTCTAATTTACCAAACCAAGAACAAATAATATTTATTTGTTTTTCGTAACATTTTTTTCTTGACAACAAGACCCTGCTTAAGCGATATTATAACTAACACGAACAGAGAAATCGCACGACTGGTGAGACACCGCCTTCCAATTCCCTGCCCCTCCTGCAGGGAGAAGGCGGTGTTTGTTTTAATGCCATGCTCCTGATGGATTCAACTATTTCATTTCTTTATTGACCACTCCCCTTCTCTTTTTTTCCAAACTTTTTAGTAAATCTCTAAATACTCGCAAATTTTTCAAATTTTCCTTGAAAAATTGCACTGTCCCAAAAAAGCTTTATGGTTGTGTTTTATAAAATGTATGCAACGATTCACCAGGACAGTAAAAAGATCGATTAACCTTGGACAGTTAAAATGGATGCACATTCAGTTTCAATAGAGAGCCAGATAGAGTCTCTTCCTCCCTTGCCTGTTACCGTGTCAAAAGTCATGGAAGTTACGAGTAACCCCGAGAGTTCAGCTAACGATTTAATAAAAGCAATTCTACCAGATCAAAGCATGTGTGTGGCTATTTTGAAAATTGCCAATTCTGTGCTTTATGGACGTCCTAAACAAGTCAGCTCTCTGGAAACTGCTGTTACGGTACTTGGGTTTAATGAAATCCGGAATGTTGTTCTCGCAAAGGCAGCAGTAACCGCGCTCAAACCAATTTCTAAGATTCATGGAAAAGAAATTAACGCTTTCTGGGATCATGCATTTATTTGCGGACTGGCGGCAAAAATCATCGGAGAACATATCAACCAGCCTTCAGGTCAGCTTTTTATCGGTGGATTGCTTCATGATATCGGAAAACTTGCCATGCTGTTGGCATTTGGGGAAAAATACGACATTTCAAAATGGTTTAATGGATTCAGTACCACTGCAAAACTAAGAGAAGAACGTCAATTATTTGCAATCACACATGATATCGCCGGAGGCAGGCTTCTTCAACATTGGCAATTCCCGAATAACCTTGTCACGGCGCTGAGCTACCATCATTCTCCTCAAGCTTCGCCCAAATTGAAAGGCTATCCTTTGGTGATTCAGCTTGCTGATTTTTTATCATTTATGTACATCCAGTCAGAAACCCCAGACGAAAAGACTCTCAAGACATCCCTACATGATAATCTTCCCAATTTTGAGGAGCAATGGCGCAATCAAAATCTACCATGGGAAGAAATTACCCTGGAGTCATGGTTTGCCTGGCTCAAGGTCGATGGAGAACACGGCAGCGGGATTCTTGATATTCTGTCTTCATAACATTTCCAAACACGCAATATTTTTTCCAGAATCAAATAAAACCAAAAACTAACACTACTGAAACAACATATTGGTATGCTGAAATAATATCCTCAGAAGCGCTTTTCCCCCACCATGCCCGTTTCTCTTCCAGACTTCTTAATCGAAGCCAAAATTTTTTAAAAATCTGGTAAAAATACTATGAAATAAGATATTATTTTATACGAGATTCTGCAGGAGGCGAAAAAGAGAAAGAAATTCATGAAGCATGGGTAACAAACTATTGTTTCCGAAAGATGATGGGAAAAACAAAATACACATCAACAGTCACTGCAAACATCAAAAAGAGAAGGTTATATATCACTCTTAAGGGAATAATTCCCAAAAAAGAAGCTGATAGGCTTTATACCGATATTCGTTTCTGTGTTTCTGATCTTGAGCCTGGTTTTACTGTTATTACTGATCTTACTCAATGTCGGATAGGTCATCTTAATGGTATCAGCACTGCTAGAAAAATAATGCAATTTCTCTTGGAAAAAAAGGTCGGGAAGATTATTCGCATTATTGGTCAGGGAAAAGTTATCTATCTCCAGATGCTTAAACTCTCTGATAAAATGAACGGCTACGATCCGAAATATGTTGCCACGCTTGAAGAAGCGGAAAAGCTTCTGGATGAATTGAGTAAAGAAGAATCAGCCGCCTCAGCAGCATAACCTCTCACTTTCGATAACGATAAATTTGATTAAAGGAACGATCCTCATGGGATGAGGACGATTTTCCCGCAATTACCATCCTTCATGACCAATTGATGTGCCAGCGGGGCATCAGCGAGACTCATTTCCCGGCTTACAGTCGGTATAAGGATACCGCGCTCAATTGCAGATCTTAAAGCGGCATGAGTTGCATTTACCTCTTCCCTGGTAGCATTGAAAAGGGCCAATCCTCTTATCTCAGTCTCTTTCCCCATAGTCAGCCTTGGATCAATTTCAATTCGCCCCCTGCTGCCGATTATGATCACCCTGCCTCGTGGGGCCAGCAAGTTCAAATCTTTTTCGAGGTTTTTGTTGGCCAGCATTTCAAGAATCAGATCAAATCCTTCCCCTGATGATGCCTTGAATAGCTCATCCTCATATCCTTGTTTGTTATGGTTAAATGACTCTGCGCCAAGTTTCTTGACTAAAGAACAGCCCTGCTCGCTTCCTGCTGTGCCGAAAACTGCCATTCCGGCATCCTTTGCCAATTGTACTGCAGCAAGGCCAACTGAGCCACTTGCTCCGTGGATGAGAAGACGCTCGCCTTTTCTGCCTCTGCCGCGTATAAAAAGTGCACGCCATGCTGTTGCCGCAGGAACGCCAATTGCGGCTCCTTGGGCAAAGGAAATATTATTCGGTAAACTAAAGATCTGATGACTGCTGCAAAGTGCCATCTCACCATAAGCACCACTTAAAGTCGCAGCACTATATATCCGATCACCCGGTTTCCATTGTGCGGCATCAGGCCCGCAGGATTCTATTATGCCCGCAACATTACCGCCAGGTGTATACGGCAGAGTTGGCAATGTAGGGTAGGTTCCGGCTCGAATATATGTCTCAACTGGATTAACTCCAATGGCATGGACCTGAACAACCACTTCCCCAGGTCCAGGTACAGGACGTGGTTTTTCAACCAATTCCATAACATTGGGATCTCCAAATTTTTCTACCTCAATGATTTTCATTTTCTTCTTCCCTAGGCTGCCTTGTTTTTCTTCCAGCTTGTTTCTGTACCATGTATCAGCCGTCTGATATTTTCATGATGTTTGAGCCAGATAAAGAAAGCGACAACCGCCGCCGCAATGATGGTCGTCTTTGAAGCACCAAGAAGATACAACCAAAGGGGAATTAAGCCGGATGCCAATAGAGACCCCGCGGAAACAAATCCCGTTACCGCAACAGTCAGCAAAAAAACCACAAGACTGATAGCGATTGCGGGAACCGAAAGATACAGAAACACTCCCATACCGGTCGCCACACCTTTGCCGCCTCGAAAACCCAGATACACAGGAAACATATGACCCAAAACCGCCATAACTCCAGTAAGTGCGACGAAGAACTCCTTCGTGCCTGTTTCAGGTAAAATAAGTGCAGCAAAGTACATTGGCAATAGTCCTTTAAGACAATCGCAGATCAGAGTGATAAATCCGAGTTTTTTACCAAGTACCCTGTTAACATTGGTCGCCCCTATGTTTCGACTTCCTTGGGTTCGGACGTCAACACCCACCATTTTGCTAATGACCAGACCAAAAGGGATTGCCCCCAACAGATAACCAATTATGAGAAAAATAATGTCCATAATGTATGACAAACTCGTAAAAACCTAATATTTCAGATGGTTAAGAAAAACGATACAGTTTATCCTCCTTGAAGGTCTTATTCCTCCCTGTCCCTGTGTTAGGCATATTTCTTACGCAGTTTTTTGGAAATTTCATCATCCCGATAAGAAACTATAGTCACAGGACATTTACGAAACATTTTCTCTGCTACGGATCCGGTGAATATATGGCTGATATCATTAGCCTTTACTCCCATCACTACCATATCGATTCCCTGATCGTCAACAATTTTCAACAACTCATTGGCTGGTTCACCGACACAAAATGTATAAGTAACTTTTTCATCCGGTAATGTCAGATCGATCAGCATTTTGTTTAATTCACCCAAACGTTCTTGCTTAAGAGTTTCCAGATAATGACTGATATCTACCTTGTAACCAAAGGAAGTAATCTTGTCTACGGCATCAAGGTTGCGCTGATTGATGACATTAGCAACTATAAGGTCAGCCCCTGTAGCTTGTGCCAAATCGGCAGCATATTCCAGAATTCCCTTGCTATATTTGGAAAAAGCAATGGGTACGAGTATTTTTTTTATCATGAGTTTTTCCTCAATGTGAAACACTTAGTTTTTAAAAAAAAGCCGACTCTTCTATCTATCATACAGCAGCAGGCTGAGCAGCCTTACGGACTCTATTTCTCTGGCTAAACCAGATTAAAGCGAGAAGGAGCAGTGCCGGAAAAAACATGTATTCTTTATTTGGTCGCTCGGTAGGCATCTGGATGCTGAGAATCTCCTGGTCGAAATCGATATTCGCTCTTTCTGCAGGACTACTGAATCCAACCATATCAACTATTACTTTGCCGTCTTCTTCTATTGTCTCAATACCGATAGCAGATAATCTTTCCGCACCGGTCGGCTCATTTCCTACTGGAAGCATGACGGTCATCGTGTACTCCTTGCCGCTCATTCTTTCACCCTTTAGCTCCAGGCGCAACTGCGATCCCGGCTCTAAATCATCAAGGGTCTGTACCAATTCCGTTGGTGGTCTCTCAATAAGCGGAGGATAGATTCTATCCCAGAAGTAACCTGGTCTGAAAAGCGTGAAGGCAATCAGCAGCATGGCTAATGTCTCCCACCAGCGATTTTTGGTTAAAAACCATCTCTGTGTGGCAGCGGCAAAAACCAGCATTGCCACCACTGCGCCAAAGACGACGATTGTCAGATGTACCCAACCACCGATGCCAATCATCAATAGTTCGGTATTAAATATAAAGATAAAAGGTAAAATGGCTGTACGGATATCATAGGTGAATCCTTGGATACCTGTACGTATAGGATCCCCGCCCGAGATCCCGGCTGCGGCAAAGGCCGCTAACCCGACAGGCGGCGTATCATCAGCCAAGATACCGAAATAGAACACAAAAAGATGAACTGCAATAAGCGGTACAATAAGACCGTTTTGCGCACCAAGGCTGACGATAACCGGTGCCATAAGGGTAGACACGACAATGTAATTGGCTGTTGTCGGTAACCCCATACCGAGAATAAGACTGATAAAGGCGGTAAAAAGAAGAATCAGCATGAGATTGCCGCCGGAAATAAATTCGACGAACTCAGTCATGACCAACCCAATTCCCGTCAAGGTTACGGTTCCTACCACAATTCCAGCCGCAGCGGTTGCTACCCCTATACCGATCATATTTCTGCCGCCCGCAACCATACCGGTGACCATTTCACCCCATCCCCGGCCAAAACCATAATCCGCACCCTGCATCTTGCGTAAATAGCCTTTTAAGGGATGCTGAGTAAGAACAATAAAAATCAGCAACATGGTAGCCCAGAAAGCTGAAAGAGCCGGAGACAGACGTTCGACGACCAGACACCACATAAGCACTACGATGGGGAGCAGGTAGTAGTATCCTGCCTGAGCAGTAGAAGCAAGATCCGGAAGTTCCTCAATTTCTGTAGTAACTTCCAGCTCAGGAACTCTGCAGGCTATAGTTATTAAAACGATATAGGCGACCAGCAGTAAAACACAGATAATCCATATGGCGCTGTCACCCGCCAGAGTCTTAATCCAGCCCAATCCATAATATGTAACACCGCCGATAATTATCAGGCTAAGTACAACAAAAACAAATGTTACGATGCTCTGAGAGATAGTTTTGGTTCTTTTTCTTTTTGGAAGTCCTTTCAGGTTCATTTTACAAGCTTCCAGATGGACTATATAAACAAGAGCGATATAGGAAATTATCGCAGGCAGGAAGGCATGTTTGATCACCTCTAGGTAAGAGATCCCGACATATTCGACCATAAGAAAAGCAGCGGCCCCCATTACCGGAGGAGTCAGCTGGCCGTTGGTTGAGGATGCAACCTCCACGGCTCCGGCCTTTTCGGCGGAAAAGCCGACCTTTTTCATCAGCGGAATTGTAAAAGTACCGGTAGTGACCACATTGGCAATGGAAGAACCGGAGACAAGCCCGGTCATTGCTGAAGAAATTACTGCTGCCTTGGCCGGGCCGCCCCGCATATGACCGAGGCCTGCAAAAGCAGTTCGAATGAAATAATTTCCGGCCCCCGCCGCATCTAAAAGAGAGCCGAACAACACAAACATAAACACCATTCCGGTTGAAACTCCAAGGGCAACCCCGAAGACACCCTCTGTAGACAACCAGTAATGGGACATCCCTTTCACCAGACTTGCCCCTTGGTGAGCAATAACGTCAGGCATATGAGCGCCGGCAAAGGTATAAATAATGAAAACCGTAGCCACTACCATTAGTGGGGGACCCAGCGCTCTTCGTGTTGCTTCAAGAAGAAAAATCAATCCGGCAACTGAAACCGTCAGATCGATTATAGTCGGTCTTCCCGGTCGGCCTGATAATTCTGTATAAAAAATGTAAATATAGGCAGCACAAAAAGCGGCGGCAAAAGCAATTATCCAGTCTTGGATCGGGATATGTCTTTTGGGAGAAGACTTGAAAGTCGGAAAAGCAGTATAGGCTAGGAACATAGCAAATGCGAGGTGAATAGCCCGTGCCTCAGTATCATTTATTACAAAAAAGTTCAGCATGAACGGCAAGGGCGATGCATACCAAAGCTGAAAAATTGTCCAGCAGAGAGGAACAAAGAAGAGAACATTTCGAGAAATTTTACCTTTGGGATTACGACCACCTGTATCTACTTCAGCGACGATATCCTCCACTTTATGACCAGGTGCTGGCTTCTCTGTTGCATGAGTCATACCGACGAATCCTCCTCTTCAATTATGGAACATTAGTGCCTTATTACTCTTAAATTCTTATTTCTTGTTTATCATGGGTTGGTACTTTACGGATTTTTCCAAGTATTTTCCTGATCATTTGAAGGAAAAATCTCACGAACATGTATCCGTTGGGTGGTGTTGTATTCACAGGAGCCACAGGAGTCACAGGAGAACCTTAACTGCCCTTAATCCTCGATGCAAAAACGCTCGCACTCCCATGTCAATTAATATCTGAGTTACACTGTACTGCAAAACAGTACTATGTGGTATTAAAAAAAGGTGATTACCCAACGTTTTTAAGCACTTCAGCAGGCAATCCTCTTTTAAATTGTAATACTGGATGCACACTAATGAATACGCCGCACTTTTTCAATCAATAATACCTTCCACCTTGAGCAACATCCGAAAGTCAGGATATTATGTCTCGTCTTCCTCATTCTGTTTTGTGCTTCTACTTCCACCTGCTCATTTGCCTTTCTCGAAACCTCATTAACATTTTTCTAATTATGCTTATCTTTCTAACCGTGGCGGAAATACAGCTGCTGTGGTACATTGGGCAAAATCGCATTTTGCGAAAGCAATAACTTTTATTTAACACATTGAAATCAACAATTTTACCAATATATCAATACAATGAGCATCCGAAAGATTTACCAGTATCCCGATTCTGTTCTCAGAAAGGAAACAGAAAAAGTTACGGTCTTCGACAATGACCTGGCAACATTAGTTGAGGACATGGCGGAAACCATGTACGACGCTCCCGGAATAGGTCTTGCCGCACCGCAGATAGGCAAATCCATAAAACTTATCGTGGTGGATACGACCCAAAAAGAAGAAGGCGAAAAACAGTATCTTCCCATGGTTAATCCGGAAATTATCGCCCATGAAGGCACTCAAGTTGACGAAGAAGGCTGTTTGAGTGTCCCGGAGCTCACAGCTAATGTAACAAGGTTTCAAAATGTCACTGTAACATATCAGGACCTACAGGGTCAGCAGCACGAAATCTCGACCGGGAATCGTTTTGCTGTCGTCCTTCAGCATGAAATTGACCATCTGAATGGTATTCTTTTCATCGACCACCTCAGCCCTTTAAAAAGGACTCTTTACAAAAAGAAAGTAAAGAAATGGCTGGAAAAATAATAGGAGCGACAATGTCTCAACAACCGCTACGCATTATTTTTATGGGAACCCCTGATTTTGCTGCTGCAACTCTCAAAGCCCTGATTGATGGCCCCGATGAAGTGGTGGCAGTCGTTACCCAGCCGGACAGAGCTAAAGGAAGAGGGAAAAAGTTAACCCCTCCCCCCACTAAAGTGCTCGCCGAAGAAGTTGGCATCCCGGTACTGCAACCAACAAAAATCAAAACCGAAGAATTCAGGAATGGACTGCTCACATATCAACCGGATTTGATAGTTGTGGCCGCTTACGGAAGAATTCTTCCAAAATCTATTTTGGAGCTTGCCCCTTTAGGCTGCATCAATGTCCACGGATCACTGCTTCCCCTATATCGTGGAGCAGCACCCATTCAATGGTCAGTAATCAACTGTGAAAAAGAAACAGGTGTAACCATTATCCAAATGGATGAAGGCATGGATACCGGAGATATCCTGCTCAAGTCGACGATTAAAACAGAACCGGATGAAACAGCCGGAAGCCTCTATGAAAAACTTGCTGACCTGGGCAGTGTCACACTTTTAAAGACGATCCGCGGACTGCAGGATGGAACCATTATCCCGGTCTCTCAAGATCACACTCTTGCTACGGTCGCTCCAATGCTGAAAAAAGATGATGGGTTGATTGATTGGCAAAAAGATGCCAAAGACATTGAATGCCTCATCCGGGGTCTGGATCCATGGCCCACCGCCTTTTGTTTTCTGGACTCTAAACGGTTGCGTCTCTTCAGTCCTGAAGTATTACACAAGGAAAGTAATGCTCATCCCGGGACGGTACTTCAGGCAGATAAACGGGGAATATCCATTGCCTGCGGCAAAAACAACCTCCTGATAAGGGAAATTCAGCCGGAAGGGAAAAAACGTATGACGATTGAGTCTTTTCTCTGTGGACATCCAATTGCTCCGGGAACTCTTCTCATTAAATAATTTACTCTTCAAAAGGCTAACGTGACAACATCACCAACCTCCAGAATTGCATACCTGGACTGCTTTTCCGGAGTAAGTGGAGACATGCTGCTCGGCGCCTTTCTGCACGCCGGCCTTGACCGGCAGCTTCTGCTTGAAGAACTTGCAAAACTCAATCTTGATGGACTTGAATGCCTAATCGAGGAAAAGAGTGACAATGCCATTAGTGGAATTAAAGTCACCATCAGCAGTGAGCGTCGTCAGGAACTCCGTACTTTGCCTGCTATTTTACAAATTCTTAAAAAGAGCGGACTTGACCTGACAATAGTTGATCGGGCAAGTGATGTTTTTCGGGCTTTGGCCCGCGCCGAAGCAAAAATCCATGCTATTCCTGTGGACAGGGTTCATTTCCATGAAGTCGGTGCTCTTGATACCATCGTTGATGTCGTCGGCACGATCATCGGCCTGCACCACCTCGGCATCTCCAGATTATATTGCTCTTTTTTACCTTTAAGTCATGGTTTTGTTAAATGCGCCCATGGCCTTTTACCGCTTCCTGCCCCGGCGGTATGTGAACTACTGCAGGGAATCCCGACGTATGGTGTCGACCTGCAGCAGGAACTGATCACTCCGACCGGAGCCGCGCTGATTGCGACTCTTGTCGATGACTTTGGCCCTTTACCACCGATGGCAATTATGGCAACCGGCTATGGCGCCGGCACCCATACCTTGACCAACGGTCAGCCAAATCTGTTACGAATTATCATTGGCAGAGACATCAGCCTCACTGAAGAACAGAGCGTCGAGGTCATTGAAACAAATCTTGACGACTGGAGCCCCGAGGGTTTTCCCTATCTTTGCGAATTGTTGTTTGACAATGGAG
>JBARUR010000408.1:0-1974 GCA_049645845.1 Desulforhopalus sp.
TTCAACAACTCTTTCGTCAACTTCCGCTCAGCTTTAACAGTAAGGCGGTGGACAATCAGGATAAATAATTCAATCAAACCATCAATTATTTCCCTTTGCCGGAAGTATAAAAATATCCCGAGCAGGGAAAACCTGATTTCCGGGGGGTGTTGCTTGACCTCCCATGCGCTTTCATTGCAGATACGCTGATAGTAATCTTTTGATGCTTTACTGTTGATTGTTTGAAGAAGTTTGAAGGGGAGCTCAAGCGAGCGAATGAAATGCAATTTTTCGATTTCAACCAGAACACTGTCAAGCCCAATACGGCCAGGATCAGCCTTCAGGTTATTGAAATCAGCTGCTCGATCAGTATTATCAAGACAAAGAGACATTTTTTCCTTTGAGAAGGGGGGGAGAGTATCACTGATCGTAATGAATAGATCCTTCTCATATCGATTAAAGGCTGCTCGGGTAAGACGGTTTAGCTCCGTTGATGTAGGGCTCTCTATTTTGTTTTTTGAAAACCAGCCAAATGCTTGTTCGGTTGCTTCTTCAACGTTTATTCCACGAGGATACAGTTCCTCTATTAGCCAATCAGTAAATACTCGCTTGTCATGGGCCGTTATCCGTTGAATACCAAGAAAATTAAGGATTTCTGTGCGATGCCGTTTGCCAGAACGCCCTGTAAAATCATATGATTGAATATCTGAACCTTGCAAATCGAGTTGATTTGCAAGGTACTGTAGGGGTGGGTCTGATATATCCGATCGATTATTCAAAAAACGACCGGTCAATAGATAGTGTTTGAGTTGAACGACGAAACCAAGACGATTTCTTGCTGGCTTCGTTTTTAGAAGATTCAATTCATCATGTTTTAAAGACCAAACGGCGGCTAACTCATCAGTATCCCAAATTCGTTTCATGGTAGATCTCCTAATAAAGTGTGAAGATCTAGTAAGATACCAATGCTGATTATCTTGTCATGTTAAAAGTTGGCACTTATAGCAGCTACCCGGTCATTGGGCCTTGTTGCGGAAAAGGACGGAAACAGAGCATAGAGATATCAGTTGGTTAGGTGGTGGGGTGAAAAGAGAACATGAGACAAAAGGATGAATAATCGAAAACACCGGATTTTTGCAGAGGTCGAAAAGCTGATTGCCGTAATTAAAGGTGGCTGGAACGTGGGCCTTATTTGTAGAACTTTGTATAGTAATTGATCCATTCCCTCCTACCCTTCACGGCCTGCAACCTTTCTTTATCTTCATTCATCAGTGGCAGCTTCCTGAAGCTTATCAGCGAGAAACCGTTCTATTTCTTCACGCTTGGGCAACTCCAACTGATACTTTGATACGAACAACCGATTATCCATGCCCGCTAGTGCGAATTCGACCAACGAGTGCTTCTTGTGGGAACAGAGAACGATCCCGAAAGGAGGGTTGTCACCCTCATGCATCATGTTTTTCTTGTACCAGCTCACATAGGTATTGAGCTGGCCGATATTTTCATGACTAAATTCGGCCAGTTTTAACTCCACCAGCACATGGCACTTCAGGATGCGGTGATAGAATACCAGATCAATGAAGTAGTGCTCATCGCCGATCAGAATACGTTTTTGCCGGGCTTCAAAACAGAATCCGTGGCCGAGCTCTAGCAAAAATTCCTCGATTTTATTGATCAGGTTGTCTTCCAGGTGTGACTCGCTCATTACCTCCCGAGGAGTCAGGCCCAGGAACTCAAATACATACGGATCGCGTACCGCTAAAACGGGCGACGCCTGCTCTGCTCCTTGCTGGGCGAGTTTTGAAAGCTTTTTTTTGTCTATCGATAGACCGCAACGTTCATAGTAAAGACTATGAATTTGTCGCTTCAATTCACGTACCGACCAGTTACCTTGAATGCATTCCACTTCATAGAACGTGCGCTTAGTGGCATCTTCCAGATAGAGCAACTCCACGAAATGAGAAAAGGAGAGCTGGGAAATCAAGGTCTTTCCGT
>JBARUR010000409.1:0-1948 GCA_049645845.1 Desulforhopalus sp.
TCCATTTACATTACCACCTTATCTATATACTTGAATTCCGAGAAAGGTTTTGCTTCCTCTTTTTTCACTCAATTTAAATTGTTTTGGGTGTTTGCCGATTACGTGGAATTGTTGTTTGAGGGTCTGCGGCAAGATAAATTTCATAAAATATTTAATTGACCGACGGTCGGTCATGTGCTACATAACTCAAGAGCGAACCGACCGTCGGTCAAATTGTTTTACGTTTGTATAAAATAACTGAGAGGAAATAATGTATTTTCAAAAAAAGTTTCAACATGTGTGGGTTGTATTATCAGTGTTAATGGTTCTTACATCCTCAGCAACCACAGTTGTTGCTGAGGATGGTTGGAGTTCTTCTGTGGGAGTGGGTGTCTACATGTCGAACGTTTACATTGGATCAGATGACTACTATTTTTCACCCATCCCATTGGCCCAAACATCGTACTCGAAGAATGATTTTTCATTTTCTCTTTCACTTTTGGATGGACTCGGTGTGCTATATTCTGATCAGAAAAGCGGTTTTTACATGGGAGCTTTCGTGACCTACGGAGACGAGAGAGACAGCCAAAAGTATTCAGTTCTTGGAATATCAAGAGACCATAGCGACAAGACACAGAGATTCCTGCAAGGCTCTCCGACTGCAACGACCTCATTTTCTTCCAGCGTAGTACTGGGATATGATACAAAGATCGGAACATTTGAAGCGTCGATTAGCTATAAGCCTACAACAGTTGATTATGACCAAAGCGGCTTGGAGGACAAAGATTATCAGGGACTTCTCTACTCGCTTTCCTATTCAATCGAACATCCAGTGACAGAACAGCTTATTATTGCAGCTAAGCTGGGTGTTGATTTTATGAATCAAGACTATGCAGATGCCTGGTATAGTGTGGATTATCTGACAAAACAGCTGGATACCTTTGATGCCGAAGCCGGACTGAGAGACGCCATTGTTTCACTTCAGGTTACCAAAATGTTTTCGGACCGTATTGGAGTGTCGCTACGTGGTGAAGGAATGATTCTCCTGATGGATGCAAGCGAGAGTCCCTATACTGCCGAGAAATTTCAATCAACTGTGATGCTGTGCACATTCTACAATTTCTAGTGAAGATCAAGATCCCGCTAGAAGCCCATTGTTTTAACTTACGGAGGACGAGAGATGGCAAGAATTGTAAAAAAAGCAGAAGAACGTCGAGAAGAGATAATCGCTGCTGCCCGAGAGATCTTCCAACTCAAAGGTTACGAAAGTACCACCATGCATGCGGTGATGAAGAAAATCAACATCGCCAAAGGTACTATTTACCATTACTTTGCCTCGAAAGAAGCACTCCTCGAAGCTGTTGTTGAGGATCTCATTGATGAGGATCTCCAGAAAAAAGATAAAATAATGAATACCCCCCAGTTTAAGGATCTTGATGCCCTCGAAAAGTTCAAGAGACTCACTACACCCAATACCATGGCAGAAGATAATAAGAGGATTCTTGATGAGCTGCATCGCCCTGGTAACACGGTAATGCACACACGACAACTCGGACGCTATCTAATTCTGCTTGCGCCGTATTTTGCTGCTGTCATTGAGGAAGGATGTGATCAGGGAATATTTAAAACTGATCATCCGCTTGAATGTGCTGAATTTCTCCTGGCAGGCATACAGTTCATCACCGACGTAGGATTTTACCCCTGGACCGGAGTGCAACTGAGTCGGCGAATGGCGGCAATTCCTTCCTTGGTGGAAGCCCATCTGGGTGCCCCAAAAGGCTCTTTCAGTTTTCTAACTGAATAGAAAATTAAAAATTGGCCAAGGCCGACATAAACAAAAATATACTATGATTTCCAGCCACGTTTACAAACCACAATTTTATTTTTTAGTAACTTTTTTAGTAACTTTTCTCTTCTGGTTCGCAGGAGCATATGTCAGTTTTCATGAAAGACTGAGTGAGTTCAGCAT
>JBARUR010000410.1:0-1736 GCA_049645845.1 Desulforhopalus sp.
GTATCGGGAAGATTCCATTAAAAAACTCGAACGCCTGGATATGGGCATCAAAAAATGCTTGCTGACGTTCACAAGGATAAAAGCGGACAAAGTGCTTCCCGGAATATTTACTGCGCATGCAGAAAAACTTCAGCCGGACTTTTTCTCCTCCGAGTACTGCTATCGCTGTCCCCCAATCCACCTCCGCTTCCTGCCCGATTTAAGGTTCACAAGCAATAAACACTTGGCTGGTAACGCCCAGTCCCAATTCCATCTGTATCATCCGTACATATCGACGGACATTGCTTTCACTGCCTTGATAGCCCTGTTCGGTTCGTAATCGGTTATATACTCGTCTTGCCGTGTGCCGCTGCTTCTTCGGTTGTTCTTTATCCTTCTTCAGCCATTCCTCGATAAGAGAACGATATGGCCCCAATACCGGAAACTGTTGGCTCTCTCGTTCACTATAGCCCCAGGGTTCCCCTCTAAGGGCCTTTTTGATTGTATTGCGCGAGTGGCCTGTCTGCCTCGCCAGTTCGCTGATGTTCTTGCCATAGACCCTCTGGGCCGTCCTGATGTATTCGTATTGATCCATCTTGAGCAACTCCTCACCTCCTGGCGATTGTCAAAAAAAATGACATTCTAACAGAAGATCGTTACTCAAGGTGGTCAATTTTCGGTAATCACTAACCCTCTTTGCTGGTCAATTTTAGGTTAGCACAACCAGAAGCGATTTCAAGCCAGATGAATTTCGTAGCTCTAAGGGTGGAGGATCACGCCAGTCAACGCGCCCTTTGTAATTTGTTGGCCGTGGTTGTAGCGCCCTGGGGAACCCGGAAGCAAATTAATCCCCCAAATAATAAAAATGAAATGTTGTCTGGGATAATTTTTTAAGCTAAAACTTAAAGATAAGGTTAGGATATCGTGCAAATATGTGGACTTTTCCAACCCAGATGAAATTTGGGGTCAGGTTTTGAAGTATAATATTTGAAAGGGAAAGGGAGCAAATCGGCTTTTGACACTTGTCACAAGATTATAAGATTATAATAACAAAATAATGCGCCGGTTAAACCGGTGATCATCACGGTTATGAGTATGAATAAGTTTATTAATTCAAAAAAAACAAAAAAATATGAAAAAGATTGGAAACTAGAACTGTTTGCCTTGTTGGGTTTTTGCATTTCTGGTGCAATATTTGTTTTATCAGGCATTAAAAATGGGGACATTTTAACTATACTTGGCAGTTTAGTCTGGATTATATCTTGTGTTACATGGATGATTCCATATAGAAAATATTTAGATACTTCGAAGCACAAACAAGATTGTATAAGTCATATAACAACTCGAATTAACTCAGACAAATAATAACACGTCGCTACACCGCATCTTAATTTGCTGGTTATTGGGACGTTGATTGCTACAAGGAAAGATCAATGCTTTTTGGAATTGCACTTAAAGCATCGGCAGTATGGGCAGGAGCAGAATTTGGGGTCAGGTCTTGAAGCACGAATTTCTCGCATTTCAAAACCTGACTCCGGTCATATGCTGCTCTGAAACAAAGCCTACGCTAAGCTTCGGTTTGTACCAGAGCACGGCGTTCACCCAGTAAAGATATCTCCTATGGAGTTTGTCCAAGGCGCAAATAGAATTTTGTAACTCCAGATGAGGTCAAATAAATCTGTCACAGAATTCACACTGCAGCATGGCATCTTTTCAAGTGAGTTGTCAGATCAAGTCGAAACTATTTCAATTCATGC
>JBARUR010000411.1:0-3314 GCA_049645845.1 Desulforhopalus sp.
GTTCAGTACAGGTTCTGGAAAGATCGTCGGAACGTGAAGATGAAGAAGAGTTGGAAGACGATACTGCTTCACCTCTGGGTTGGCAGAGAAAGAAAACGTAAATTTTAAAGTCAATAATTCTTCTGAACGTTTAGTCGATCACGGAAAATCGGAACAGGGAGATAAAGTGTATACAGTGTTGATGTTTATCATGGTTGGCCTTGGCCTCTGGTTGGCTGCAAATGGAGCTTTGACCCGACGATTCGTGCGGATTGCAGCAGGGCTGATCATCGCTGCCGGTACTGCCCTGTTTTTTTGGCTGATGGGATTTATGGGAGACATGCTCTGGTTTAATGCTCTGGGATATGATGAGCGTTTTTGGGATGTTTTTTGGGCACGGATTCTTGCAGGATTCGGTGGTGTTTGCTTTTCGGCAGGATTTGTTTTTCTGCTGACATTGGGATATTCCGCACATAAACAAATATTGAGATATGGAGCCCTGTTGCTCGGTGCTCTGGTTGGACTGAACTGGGGCATTACAAACTGGGAAAATATTCTTCGTTTTATATATGCAGCCCCTGCCGAACTGGAGGACCCGATTTTCGGCATGACAGTGGGTTTTTATCTCTTTCGCCTGCCGATTCTTGATACTGTAGAAAATCTGCTTTTTTTATTGACCTTCATAAGTTTGGCTGCAACCGCGGCCGACGCATACCTGGAAGTTTACAATGGTAAAAATATAAGAATACAGCCTCGAGCGGATGCGGCACGTGTGGGCGCTTTATATCGTTCTGCCGGAGTTCTTTTTATTGTCATGGCCTTTGCCATGTTTCTTAACCGTTACCATCTGATGTACTCTGATGTCGGGCCAACTACAGGACCGGGATGGACCGATGTAAAAATCCGTCTTCCGGCGATGATCATTATGATTGTCATCTTGCTGACAGCCGCAGCAGTAATGTTTCTTGCTCCTTTTCGTCGATTCATCGTACAGCAATTCAGGAAAAGGCTGCAAAGTGAAATCCACCATAGCTATGTTTTTGCCGCTGTGTTTGGCTTGGTAATTGTCCTGCAGGTAGTTTCCCTGACTATTGTTCCCCTGGCTTTCCAGCGATTCCGGGTAGAACCCAACGAAATCACTTTCGAGAGACCCTACATTGTTCATAATATTCGCTTTACCCGGCATGGCTTCAAATTAAATGAAGTAGAGGAAAGGGAATATCCTATTAACAATCAGTTCACTCCGGAAATGGTAGAAAAAAACCAGGCGATTTTTTCAAATATCCGCCTGTGGGACTGGCGGGCTCTTGATGAAGTGTTCAGACAGTTTCAGGAAATTCGGCTTTATTATGAATTCGATGATGTCGACGTTGACCGCTACGTGATTGATGGTGATTACAAACAGGTGATGGTTTCCGCACGGGAAATGGAATTGGACAACTTGCCTGCCCAGAGCCAAACCTTTGTCAACCGGCGGTTCAAGTATACCCATGGCTACGGCATAACCATGACCAATGTCAGTAAATTTACCCGCCAGGGGCTTCCGGACCTCCTCATCAGGGATATTCCGCCTGTGAGCAGGTATGAGGACATTAAGGTATCGCGGCCTGAGATATATTATGGGGAACTTACCAGGACTCCTGCGATAGTCAATACCAGTGAAGAGGAGTTTGATTATCCACGTGGTGATGGGAATGCCTATATACACTATCCCGGCGATGGCGGAGTGGAGTTGAGTAATTTCTGGCGTAAATTCCTTTATGGCTGGAAATTTGACGGCATGCGTCTTTTTCTCTCCGAGTATCCACATGAAAATAGTCGAATCATGTTTCATCGTCAAATAAAAGAAAGGGCAAATACTTTGGCACCTTTTCTCGAGCTTGACGACGACCCGTATATAGTCCTGGCTGACGGAAAATTATATTGGATTATGGATGCTTATACCACCTCCCGACATTATCCATATAGCGAGATGTTTATGCCGGAAAGTAGAATCGCCCCGATTCAACCGAATGCAGGTCTATATGAGCAAACGGGGCTGGGCAGGTTTCAAGGGAGTAATTATGTTCGCAATAGCGTCAAGATTGTGATGGATGCTTTTGATGGTTCTGTAGATTTTTATGTGTTTGATGAAGAAGATCCCTTAATCCGTACCTGGCAGAACATATTCCCGAATATGTTTAAAGCTGCTGACAGTATGCCGGATTCATTGCGAAAGCATGTGAGGTATCCTGCTGACATGCTCCTCCTTCAGGGGTTGGTTTATGCTAAATATCATATGACTGATCCGGCGGTTTTTTATAATCAGGAAGACCTCTGGGTTCGGGCGACTGAAAAGTACTACGGCCAGGTCCAGCCGGTCGATCCTTATTATATCATGTGGGAATTGCCGGAAAGCGACCATCCCGAATTTATTTTGATGCAGCCTTTTACACCGAAAAATCGACAGGTATCCATCGGCTGGATTGCCGGTATGTGTGATGGTGAAAATTACGGCAGATTTCTCGCCTATAAATTCCCCAAAGAAAAACGAGTGCTGGGACCTCAGCAAGTGGAAACAAAAATTGATCAGGATCGCTTTCTGGCTGGTCAGCTTACCCTTTGGGACCAGCGTGGTTCCAGGGTAATTCGCGGAAATGTACTTGCTATTCCTTTGGAGAAAACGCTGCTGTATGTAGAACCCATCTATCTGCAGGCGGAAACGGCAGCCTATCCGGAATTGCGCTTGGTGGCGATAATGCATAATGACCAACTGAGTTATGCTGAATCCTTTGAAGAGGCGTTGCAGGGGCTTTTTAAGGATGCTGAAGAAATAACACCTAAAGTTGCTCCAAGCCTTAAAACAGGAGCTGTATCACTTTCGGTGGAGGAGCTGATACGTTCTGCTAACGAATCTTTTACCCGCTATCTCAGTGCGATGGGAGAAAAGCGTTTCCAGGAAGCCTCGGAAGCTTTACAGCGTCTCGAGTCTTTGCTTAAAGATCTTTCCGGCAAATCGGAAGAGACTGCAGAATAATGCAGGTTTTCAGGGAGAATCCATACTTTCATTTTCTGCGTCCATTACTCAATTTAAAAATAGATAAAAACAATGGCTAATGAAAATAAACCACCCACAGGAAATCCCCAGAGTTTTAATCTAAGAAAACGCTTAACTATTTTTTTCATACTCTGGGTTATCATTTTCTTTGGATACATGTATCTAAGAGTTGAAACAAGCGTCAGGCAGGTTCCGTACTCGGTGTTTAAAACAGAGGTACAGGAAGGAAAAGTCGCTGAAATTGACATGAAAGGTCAGGAAGTAGTGGGGACATACAAAGTTGATTCAGGCGAATCAG
>JBARUR010000412.1:0-5176 GCA_049645845.1 Desulforhopalus sp.
ATATTTCCGCACATTTGTCGCCTATGGAACCATAGCCTTTGCGCTTATGATGAATATGCGGTACAAGCCGAACCCTGCCTCCTGAGGAAGTTGGATTCGGGAGGCCATGTCCTTGTATGATCTCTGTGTATGTTATTTTTTGACAAATTCATCAAGACATTCAAGCAGGAGGGTGGCGCTCGAGGCAAGCACCGGGCCACCTCCAAAAACCATAGCCATACCCGCTGCTTCAAGGATTTCTGCCCTGCTGCAACCGGCTTCAAGAGCTTTTTGACAATGCACGGCAATACATTCCTGACAACCTGTATACAGAGCCACTCCAATAGCGACCAATTCTTTTTCGCGGTAGGTCAGGGCTCCGTCTTTTGCCGCTGCACCCATGAAATTTGCCATTGCCGGTATGGTTTCCGGCAGAGCCTCGGAAAGTGCACCCATGCCCTTCTTGAAATTCTGTACAAGTTCTCGTGCGGTGGCCATATACTTCACCTCAATTTCGAAATATTATTTGGAGATACTGGCGGTTTTATTTGTTCCGAATGAGATAATGAACGAAACGGTTCATATTGTTATATAGAAAAAATTATCGCCAATTATTAACTCCTCATTCATAGATCATACTAAGTACTATTTCAAACAGGAAAAAACTATAGATTGAGGCAGATCAATAACCGAGCAGAGTCGAGAAAGAATGCTGGTGAAAGGTTAAGTGGTAACTGAATTGATTTCTCCTGGTAAACCTTACCAAGATTTACACTCTGACACTTTTTATTCTATTGGTTTATTGAACCAGTTCCTCTGTATTCATTGGTAATGACTATTTTACTTATGGGAAACAAGTTGGTAAGCAGAGCCTAATTTAAGGTTGTACCGATTTATTTATTCAATTCGTTAATGATACGGGGGTGCAGTATGTCACGGCTTTGGTTTACAAAGATTGTCTTGCTGTTTGTTATGATGTTCATGTCTCATCTGCCTATTCATCTGCATGCTGCGGTTTTTAGCATACCGATGATGAATACCGAAGAAATTCTTTCTCTTCACGAAAATCCTGACTGGAAAATTGTCGATTGCCGCATAAACGACGCATTTAACGGCTGGAAACTTGATGGTGTCAAGCAAGGTGGGCATATACCGGGAGCAACAGACTTTTCCGCCAACTGGCTGAAGATAGACGACAAGAACAAAGAACAAGCACTGAAAGAGGCTCTTGCAGCTAAAGGTATCACCAAAGAAAAGAATATTATTCTCTATGATGCCAATGCGAGAGATGCAGTCGAAGTATCCGAGTACCTCAAAAGTCTAAGCTACAGCAATCTTTACTACTACAATATCAACGACTGGCCCGTCGATAAGCCGCTCAGGCGATATGAAAATTATCATCTGATTGTTCCCGCGGTGATTGTTAATGATATCATAGAAGGAAAAATCCCTGAGACCTTTTCGGCACGCAAGAAGATCAAAATTGTTGAGGCAAGCTGGGGCGAAGAAAAAACCTCTTATGCCAAGGGTCATATCCCTACCTCTTTTCATATCAACACTGATAATATCGAACCGCCAACCACCACAGAGCCCGTAATGTGGATGCTGGCTGACAATAACACCTTGGCTGAATTTGCACTGAAATTCGGTTTTACCAGAGATGATGTGGTCATTGTCACAGGTGAGGAACAAATGGCCGCCTATCGTATCGCCCTCGTTCTCCGTTACATCGGAGTGGAGGATGTACGTGTATTAAACGGTGGAACCCTGGCCTGGACGCTGGCAGGATATCAACTGGAAAAAAAGAGTAATAAGCCATCTCCTGAGGCAGATTTTGGTGGCCGGATACCTGGTGACCCATCCGTTATAGACACCATTGCGCAGGTAAAAGCTGGTCTCAAAACAGCAACATACATTCTTGTTGATAATCGAACCTGGGATGAACATATTGGTAAAATATCAGGTTACAGCTACCACGAGAAAAAGGGGCGTATCCCCGGCTCAGTTTTTGGCTATGCTGGCAAGACAGATGCCTATTCTCTTGATTATTTTCGCAATCCAGACAAAACCATGCGCAACGCCAGCGAATTCATGGCACTTTGGATAGAGCAGGGTATCAATACCAGTAAACACCTTGCCTTTATGTGCGGGAGCGGCTGGCGTGCCGCAGAAGTATACTACTATGCAGATGTGTACGGATTAAAAGATATCGGTGTGTACAGCGATGGCTGGATAGGCTGGAGCAACGCAGCAAACCTCATCGAAACAGGCGACCCCAGGAAGTGAAAGAAAAAAAAATTATCAACTTTGGGGTCACCTGTTTGCAGGTGACCCTTCTGATTGTACTTCTCGTGCTGGAGTACCTGTCAAGCTATAAAGCTGGTCTGGCCCAGCATCTGTACTTCAAGAAAATCTATTACATTACCCATTATTATCAGGGGGCACCACTCTTCCTGCACGGGATGCTGCTACTCATTCTGACCGTTATGGCCGTGCAGAGCTGCAGGCGACATGGGAAAAAAATCTTTCCGAACTTCTATAAGTACCTCATCTTGCTCACTGCATTAATAATCTGTTTTCTGTCGGCTTTTACCCGCGGATTGAACATCTATGCATATGTCTTGATGACCTTGCAATTCTGCATGATGCTTGAAGTGGCTGGTTTTCTGATTGGCAAGCCGAACTCCTGAAATATTTTTTGAATTTTGTCTATCCGTTCAGGTTTTCAACCAATTGCTGGATAAAATTGAGTGATTTTATTCCTGGTCATCTGCCACCCATCAGAATAGCAAATCAGCATCATTCTATAGATAGTTTTTTCCAATTTGATTCATTTGATTCCTTCGGTTACATATTCTTTTCTCTTTTCCATAAGAATGAAAGGTCAGTGTTCTTGATATGGATCTATTGTCAACTAGCAGGAGACCAATGAAACGTGGGAAAAATGTGTTTATCGTCTGTCATTGTCTGTTGAACAGCAATGCAAAAATATATCCTCTGGCAGACACCAAGGGCGTCTATGCAGATGATCTAGCACTACTGATAAAAGAAGGCGTCGGCTTGGTGCAGTTACCCTGCCCGGAGACCTGTTATCTTGGTATGAATCGTTGGGGGATGACGAAAGAGCAATACGACCACCAGGCCTTTCGAGATTTCTGCAAAAAGATCCTGTATCCTATTCTGCTGCAAATTACTGCATACGCAAAAGCCGGATACATCATCTCAGGAGTTGCCGGTATGGATGGTAGCCCGAATTGCGGCATCGCAAAAACCTGCATTGGCTTCCGTGGTGGCGAGATCTGTTCCAATAGTGAGAAGAGCTTTGGCAGCGATCTTGAAATAGTGGGCGGAAGGGGAATTTTTATGGAGATACTGGAAGAGTTGCTCAGGGCGGAGGGAATAGTGCCGCAATTTGTCTCTCTTCACCAGGAAAGTTCAGTATAACCAAGTAATGAAAGTTCAGTATAACCAAGTAATAATAGGAGATGGGAACAATGAAATTAAAGAATATGATGGTTGCACTTGGCGGTACTGCCCTGATTCTCAGCAGTTATCTTGTTAATGTAAGCGTGGCCGATACCTCGTTTGAAAAGGTGAAGAATGCGGGCGAGATGAAAGTTGGGTTTTGTGCACAATACCCTCCCTTTGAATCTAAGAACGAGATAACCGGACAGTTTGAAGGTTTTGATGTTGATTTTGGAAAAGCACTCGCTAAAGAGATGGGCGTTGAAGCAAAATTTATTGATGCCGAGTGGCAGGGTTTGCTGGCAGGTTTGAACAAAGGCGACTACGACATGTTGATCACCTGTATGTCTAAATCTGAAACAAGAGGTCAGAATGTAAACTTCAGTGATGTTTATTATGAATTACCGGATGTAATCGTTGTCCGTAAAGATGAAACAGTTATCCTGAGCAAGGCTGATTTGAAAGACAAGGTTGTTGGCGTCCAGGTTGGTTCCGGCAGCGAACAGCTGGCGGACAGCATGAAAGATCATTTTAAAGAAATCAAGCGGTACAATTACAATCCGGAAGCCTTTACGGATCTGAAATTTAAGCGAATTGATGCGGTGCTGGTCGGTTATGCATACGTCGTACAGCAGATGAAGATAGATCCTTCCTATAAAATTGTCGGTGAGCCGATCGCTCAAGCGGAAATTGTTGTTGTTCTGCCAAAAGATGCAGATGCATTGACGACACAAGTCAATGAAGCACTTCAACGAATTAAAGACAATGGCACATATGATCAAGTCTATAATTCCTGGTTGAAGGTGGAAAAGTAGAGGCTGAAGTAGCTGTAGAATGATAGATTTTCAGTTTGAAATTGTGACCAGAGCTCTCCCTGCCCTTTGGGAAGGGGCTCTGGTCACGATGAAAATAGCGCTCATTTCTTTCTGTCTGGCAACAGCAATAGGTTTTTGCGTTGGGGTGTTACGCTCAAGATCGCGAGGATTGAGCCTGCTATTTGCACCTTATGTTGAAATCTTTCGGGGCACGCCTCTTCTCATTCAGCTGTTTTTTATCTATTACGGCCTTCCGACCATTAATATCACACTTAGCAGTTTTCAGGCGGCAATCATCGGCTTAGGGCTAAATGGCGGCGCCTATATTTCAGAAGTCGTTCGCGCTTCTTTGTTGTCTATTGACTTTGGACAAAAAGATGCGGCATATGCGCTGGGCCTAAACTGGCGACAGACTCTCTTCCATGTAGTCCTTCCTCAAGCCCTGGCAGTCTCCATCCCTCCGCTGATGAACATTTTTGCTGGTCTGTTAAAAGAAACATCACTTGTTTCCGTACTGGCAATTACTGAGTTGACCCGTGTCGGTCAACTCGTTTATACCCGCAGTTTCAGGGCTTTTGAAATCTATTTGGTGATTGGCTGTATGTATTTTGTCATGACGTTTTTTGTGGCGAAAGTCTCATACTACTTGGAACGAAGATATGCAACCCCGGGAAGATTCTAGGTGACCGGCTAATTAATGTTCACCATCGGTCCGTCGTACTTCCTTGTGTTAACAGAGAATGAGTTCGATTCCGTGCAACGCTATAGGGATTGCGACGATGCAATCTTTAACTCCGCAATCTCTTTACCCCAGCCACTATCACCTCGAGGGCGCGATCAATCTCGTCTGCTGTCGTGTCCCAGCCAGTAGTGAAACGCAGGGTACCCTTGGCCCATTGCTCCGGCACCTGCATGGC
>JBARUR010000413.1:0-3348 GCA_049645845.1 Desulforhopalus sp.
GTGCCTTCATAAAGCAGGGCTTTTTTGTGGATTCTGAATTGTTTTTTTCCGTCTTTATACACCAATCCCGCTTGAATCAAAGAATCAAGCGCGGCTTTGACATCATCGGCTGAGTGGTTATTTTGAGGGATCGCCCCGAGTAATTGTGCAAACGACAGAGGTGTGGTGGCTGTATATATTTGAGCAAGCACCATGTTTTCTAAAGTGCTGTAAATCTCATTTCTGTTTTTTGGACGGGAAGGATGATTTTTTTCGTGATGCTTATATTCTCGAAAAGATTTTCTTTTTTTAGACATATTGAGGATTTTTGATTTCTCCCGAAGGAGAAGTTTGTTAAGCTGAATCAAAAGTTGCCGTTTTGCGGCTGATTTGATGGAGCATAGAGTGAATGGAATGGCTGGGAAATAGTTTTGGGACTTATTTTAAGACACTTATGAATTCTGTCCATAGGTTATTGTTGTTTTTAATATAGTTGGGAGATTATGCGTCGTATTTCTTTTGATCTTGAACTCTATCGCAATCAGATGCAGGCATTGATTGGAGACAAACCCGGAGTGGAAACCTTCTGGGAAGCCCTTGATTTTTCAATAGACGCTCATGACGATCAATGGCGCAAGTCCGGGGATGCATATATCCTCCATCCCTGTTCTGTTGCGAAAATTCTTGCAGAAGAAATGGATATCACCCACCCTGAAATTCTCGCCGCAGCACTTCTGCATGACACCGTTGAGGATGTTGAAGAAATTACCGCAGATCTGGTTGGACAGAATTTTGGGAGTTATGTCCAGGCGATTGTCGAGGGGTGCACCAAAGTTACTCACGTTTCCGGGGATAAACAGCAAGACAGCCGGAATACTCATCGGAAAATATTTACCGGAGCGGCATTACGGCCGGAGGTTATGCTGGTAAAGCTTGCTGATCGCCTGCACAATCTTCGTACCTTACGCGCCATGCCGAAAGCCAAGCGCCAGCGAATAGCAGATGAGACTATTGATATTTATGCACCGCTTGCCACAGTATTCGGACTTTTTAACCTCAAGCGGGAGATGTACAACCTGGCACTGCTCTATAAATATCCGAAGCAGGGCGCCCGAATAAACAATCATATACGACAGTTGCAGAATTCTTCTATCGGGAAGACGATTGTTGAAAATGTACAAAAGAACGCCGAACAGAATAATTTTTCTTGTAGAGTGAATATTCGGACCAAAAAATTATGGGCTTACTATGATGTTGCCAATCGGATTTTGGTTCAACGTATAGATACACCTCTTGAAATTCTCATAGGTGTGGATGATGTGCAATCCTGCTATAGGGCTCTGGGGATTGTTAATCAAACATTTAAGCCTATTCCCAGAACGATACGCGATTTTATAGCCAACCCTAAACCGACAGGGTATCAGGGGCTGCACGCCAGAGCCATTATTGAAGGACAGAAATTTCTCTTTAAAATCCGAACAGATGAGATGGCGCGAAAGGCGCAAAGAGGATTATTTCGAAACTGGAGTTCAAAAACGGGGAAACAGGTATCATTCATCAGAGAAATCCAGGAAATGTTTGATGTCATCAGCTCAGAGGATTCTTTTTCCTATCGAGATGTTATAGCTGCCAGCGGTGTGAAGGAAATTTATACATATACCCCACAGGGTGATTTGATCTGTCTCCCGGTAAACTCTACTGTTCTCGATTTTGCGTTTAGGGTACATACTGAAATAGGACAGACTTGCCTCGGAGCTATGATTCGCAATAAACGAGTGACATCCGCCCATGTTTTAAAAGACGGTGACATGGTACGAATCATTCGAGCCGACCAGCCGATCCGCTTTGAACAGCACATGCTGGGCTTGTGCAAAACTCCACGGGCCAGAGGTGAATTAGCCAAAAACTTTAAAGCGAGATGTAAAAAAGTAACCAGGGAAGTAGGCCTTTCTATGTTGCGCCAGGAGATGTTGCATTATGGGATTCCTTTTGATGTCATGGAAAGCAAAGATGTGCCGGAATTTCTAGCTCATGAGTCTGTCCCTTCGCTGGATGAATTGTATATCCGGATTGGAGAGGGGAGGTTGCATCTTAAGGAAGTTATGAGTAATATCAAAGACATCCTCTTCGGTGGCATCTCCCCCTTAGTGACGCCCACCGGTGCTTTTAATAAAATTGAACTGACAACGCTCGATCCGGTGTCAGTCAAGCTTTCTTCCTGTTGCAAACCCATCCCTACTGCCAAGGATAACTGTGCCTTGCTTACACCTAAAGGACTTTCCGTCCATCATAAAAACTGTGAACGGTTTCGACAGCTCAACTTTCAGCGTGAAGATGCCGTAGATATTTCCTGGGATATAAGGCAAACAAACGTTCGGAAGAAGCAAATACTTCACGTCCTGAGAGCAACCAGGAAAAATATTATGCAGGTTATCGGTTCCGCACCACCTGAACTGGAAATGCAGAGTCTTGAGATTCTTTCCAGCTATTCCTCTCTTTACCCGGCCTGGGAGCTTACCTTTAGAGTTGTTAACCTTTATGCCTTGCAAAAGGTCTTGAAGCATTTTGAAAAGTCAGATCTTCCCTATGAATTCGATCTGGATTGTTGATAAAAGATAATCTGCATTTCTCATAGAGCAGCAGTATCATTGTCAATTGTCTCTCTTTCGTTTTTTTTGATTTCCGTTTTATCAGTATATTTGGCAAGTATTTTTCCAAGCATGTCCGGTAAATCATTGGGCTGTCTTGAGCTTCTTTTGAGCTGCGTGAGTGTTTTTTCGAGAGTGAGTCGTTCACCCAGGAATATATGGCGTAAAATCAAGGAAATAAGTCTCGTAATAGTGGTTAAATTAGAAATACGTGACTGTAGATGCTGGTCTCTGTCGAAAGCCGTTGAAGCGAAAATTTCGACTGGATTGGCATCAAGCTCACTTACCGATACATACCAGGTATTTCGTTCCCTGTCCGTTGTTCTATAGCGGACTCCACTGAGAACGTCGGGGAGTTCCTTTTCAACAACCGTTGCCTGAAGACAGGATGTCTCCGTAACTCCGGCTATTCTCGATAACTGTTGTAGTGCATCAGGTTTGTTCCTCAGCAAATCTACAATATTTGTGCAGGACGGACAAATCCCGCCATTTTCCTCTGATAAGTGCTTGCTTTCTTGTAAACAGACGGCGCACGCTTTATTTGTTTTAATTGCCTTCATTTTTTCTGTTGTTCCAGTTGTCATAGGGGATGAAATTTTTAATATTCTTTTTAAGATGTGCTTGAAATTCTCCGCCGCTTATTTCCCTTGCTCCAAAACGTAATAAGTGGTTTGTCGTCATCTGGCAATCAATCAATTGAAAGTTTTTTTCTTTTAAATAC
>JBARUR010000414.1:0-2330 GCA_049645845.1 Desulforhopalus sp.
AGCCTACGAAACAAATGAGGCATTGCCAGCAATACGCTCGGATGGATTGGCCAAGCCCTCTTTGCCATATCTGCAAAATCAGAAAATTCGATCCCCAATGGTAATTTTACAGATGACTTCTTTAGAAGAGTCAGGGCCTCCTCAATGGCTAGAGTAATTTCTTCTGGTAGTTTCTTAGATGGCTGTAGCGCAGTAGCAACCATCTGAATGGTCGTTGCTGCAGACTCATTGAATTGAATCGATTGAAATCTTTCTTGAACCTTTGTCCACTCGTTCCTAAGCGTCCGATCCGATAACTCCACATAGTCATCAAACATTTGGTGTAATGTTATCAGAAAGAGTAACGGGATCTCCCGACTGCGGTTAGCATATTCAGCAATTTCTTGAAAGATATAGACGTCTCCGCCAGCACGATCCTGAAGAGCATATTCCAAAGTTTTGCCAGCCTCGTCCACAAGTAATAGTACTCCAGCATACTTTTGTGTTCTAGCTACATCAGAAGTCTCAGTGAAGAATTCCAGAATTGTCGCAGTATCGTGCCAATATCTTTTGTTTAACGCTTCTTGCATTCTACTTAATAAATCAAACACTTGATTTGTCTGATCAAGTATGGAAACTGCACTCATAATTCCTTCTAAAATGAGCTGCGCTATTGGTCTACGCCTTGCGGTAACTATAATAGGCAGAAATCCTTCTCTGACATCCTCTCGTGCACATACTCTTTGTGATTGCTCTTCAAGCCAAGAGAATTCTGTGGGAATCTGTTTTTGGGCGGCTTTAAAATGATTCTCCTTTCGGCTAAAGAGCTGGCAAAGAAATACAGTAAAAGCCGATTTTCCTGTACCGTAGGGACCTATAAGAGCAAATGCTCGTTGTCCTTCCGAAGATAATAGCCCATGAAGCAGCCTCTCCATTGACTGTGCAACATTTGGCGTGACAATATAGCCCGAGAAGTTATCTGGATTATGCCAATCATTGAAAAGATTGATTGACCTTAGAAAACGAGGAGTGACGCCGGTGTAATCTGATACTTTCAACTCCTTACCCATTACGCATCTCCTCGACCGAAATAACCTGCAAGCAAATTATCTGCATCTTCTTGACCAAGATGACAATGAATTTGAGCAATTCCGGCAGATTCTGTGAAATCAAAACAATGTCCCCACTTAGGATTCTCATGTAATTCTTGCACAGCCTCTATCAACGCATTCTCATCTAACATGAATACTTGGCCGGGACTATGTTCACGGTACAAAACTCTCTGTATCGTCATAGCGTCTTTATTTTCTTTTCCAAGATATTCACAGATAGCATAACCAATTACTTCAGGAGGGAGCGAAGACTTTGATCCTATACCAAATCGATACATATCTGTATCACTCATCGGTTGGATAAGATTCAATTCTTGGAGAGGACAACCAAACGACTCCTCACTATTTTTTTTCTCAAAACGACGAGTTCCACAGTAAGAGCGAATATAACAATCGATATCTCGTAAAATTATATTATCCGAAGGAGCTTTTTTGTTTTGATCGAGTAATCGAAGTGTAGCCTCAGCAATATCATGTTTACTGAACTCTGGTTTGTGCAAAAACGAAAACAGAGCTGTCCCAGCAGTTATAAAATCAGGGTTTGTAATCAACTTCCAATGGAGCAACCATAAAGATGCATTGTCTTCCAAAAAAGGATCCCATCCTGTATTTTCATCTAGGAGTTTACGACCAAAATCAGTAACCTCTCCATTACTGACAATCCCCGCCATTTCAGACCAGTACTTAATACTTTCGACCATGTTTTTCCCAACACCGAGGTCTACAATAGAGTTAGGGTCTGAAAATTTTTTCCCTTCTTTGGTAAACCTGAATCCTTTCTCTAACCAGCCATACCTAAAGGAAAACGTTTGATGGCCTGAGAACTTTGTTTTTGCCTTACTCATTAATGATTATTCCCTATAATAACAGAATCCAACATGCCTCCTACATCAACCACTTCAGAGGCTAGCTCAGTTTGTTTGAACAGCATTTAACCTGTTTTGAGTTTAGGTTCGGCCACCTCTCTTTTCATTTATTTATGGACTATACCATACCAGGGGTATCATATAGTGAGTACCCAAAAGAATTTTTCAAAGTTAAACCCTATTGATTATCAGATCGCAACAATACACTGAATTCGTCCCCGATGCGCTTCAACATAGCGAGTTAGTGTGTGCAACACAATACCTGAGGAAGATAGTGTGTCGATAATCTACAAATCCTCTCCAAAGTGATTGTTTTTACCATTGATTATAAAATCTCCATCTTCGGTATCGAACTTCACGTTCACCATCAACC
>JBARUR010000415.1:0-60253 GCA_049645845.1 Desulforhopalus sp.
CGACTCAGGGACCGGTGATTGGTCATAAGCAAAACCCAGGGTAGTTGTCAGCTTTTCAGTTAAGGCAATTGTAGCTCCAAGCCGTATTGCATCGCTGTCATTCCAGTTTTTTGCCAGTGGTCGATCAAAAGCATCGAAGATAGTTCCTAAAAGAGACTGATTATATTCAAAATCAAGTTCTCTAAATGAAGACCAGAAGGTACGATTCCAGGCTATTTCCAAAGTAAGTTTTTCAAAACTGTAAGAGGTTGCGAGACTGAATATTGCAGGGAGATTCACATCCAAATCCCCGGATCCGAGATAACTATCTATTGTCGACTGAGCAACCAGGGCCTGCAGGCTCGCATCTCCTTCAAGCTTCAGTTTCACTTTAGACCTATAAGTAATAGCAATTGCCCATTCCTCAGTAGGTTTCAATGTTGCGGCAAGATTATAACCTACCCCTATATCATCGCCCTCCATTTCCCGAGAAAATAAAGTGAGAGGTGATGTCACACGGTTTTTAACTTCACCATCGCCATAGAGAAAGCGAATTCCGCCTCCTACACTGAAGTTATCAAAAACTGTATAGGAAACAGTGGGATTTGCTTCAATCACTATAAGTGAAAATTCTTCGCTCATTGTGGCGGGAAAAGGCTGATCCCAGTTTTTTGCCAGCCCGAAAGGATAGGTCAGGCTGAAGCCGAATCGAAAATCATGATAATCTTTTGAGCTTAAATGTATCAGCGGAAGAAAAAAAAGCTCAGAATCGGATGATCCGTCTAATATAGGAGAGCGATTGTCAGTGTAATCGATGGACGGGAGGTACAAGGACGTCAGGCTCGCCTCCATCTGCCAGGTGTCGTTTAAGAATGCCATATTTGCCGGATTGTAATATGACGAATCAGGCCCTGGTGTTGAGGCGATATGCGCTCCCGCTATGCCTACGGCAGTTACAGATTGATTTGGTATCTGAAAACCAGAGGCATAAACGGTAAGAGGGAGACAAAACATGAAGAAAACAGTTAAGATACTGGATCCGTACATATTCTCACCTTCAGGGTATGGCTGATTTAGAGCTGCCTTGAGCTATCTTGTCATTCCGGCCTGGTGTGTTTCGATATTGATAACATGCGATGTCATTGAAAGTCCTGTTATTAAATACTATGTTACAAGAGAAGGAAAAATAAACAAGCAAATAATAGGCTGTAAATAGATGAACTTCCACGAAATCATATAATATTTCGCTGAAAGCAAACAAAATTACTCTGTCACCCTGACTCTGTATTGCAATTCGGTTGTCCGATTATCCTTTACAAAGAGTCTCGGACAACCGAAGTACTGATGTGATTATTTCCTGACTAAATCTGCCAGAAGTTCACGGGCAAAATCAAGGCTCGGGTCAAGGGTGAGCGCCAGGGTAAGAAATTCAGCTGCTGACTCTTTTTTACCAATTTTATTATAGTTTACTCCAAGATTGGCATAATCAATTCCGGATGCCGGATTTAAATCAACTGCTCTTTGGAAATGAACAATTGCTTTTTCATATTGTTGCGTTTTGAAATAACAGACTCCAAGGGTATTATGCAAATCGGGTCGTTCCTCATCTTCTTTTAATCCGTTGTGCAAAACTTCAACAGCTTTATCATATTGGCCAAGTTCTTTTAAGCAGCTGCCCATATAGGAATAAATATAAGGTAAATCTTCAGCTTCAGGCTGCATGCTCAATGCACGATCAAAATGTTCGAGAGCAGATTCGGGGAATCCCATATCAGAAAAATTACGTCCTCTATAGAATTCAAGATAGTATGCTTTCGGTAAAAGTTTTTCCATCTGCAACAGTTTTCTTTCCAGAAGTTCCGTATCGTTTACGCGTTCAATAAGCAGTTTTGCAGAAAAAAGTCCGACATCGTTAATCATTGATCTTTCCCGAAAATGAGCTCCGGGGACTATTGTGTACAGTGCAGGTATTTCCAAGTCATCGTGGGTTACATCAATCATCAGTACTTCCATACCGATTTTTTTGAGTGACTCTATACAATTTTCCACTTCGACCTTGATGTTGTTATGAGACAGATTGGTTATTTCCTGAATGGAAATCGTGTGTGGAGAATCAGTTAAATATTCGACCTCTTCCATGGACAGAGGTTTGGGCAAACCCGATGCAATGTAATTTGAGTCGGTATTAAAATCTCCGGCGAGTTGAGCAACCTCAGTGACCGCTCTGATCAAGGCTTTTTCAGGATCGGGAGTAGTTCCTGCTGTATAAACGATTTCGCTTTTTCCAGGGAAGGTTGATCGATCAATAGCCAAAGCAGCAATTGTGCATATTCCGGTATTCAGGCTGAAATCATTGAGGTAGAGTTCGATGTTGTTGTGGCGAAACTTACCAATAAGTTCCTTTGCAACTGCATCCTGCACGGAATCCGGGTCAACTTTGGGCGTTATTATTTTCTTGTTATTAACAACAGAACAGACATGTCTTTCGACAATTTCACAGATGCCCTGCATAGCTGCTTCCTCATAGGTATTTCCAGCAGAGGGACCATTAAATTCATTTATGGCAAAAAACCAGGAAAAAGGAATAAGCACATCCATTCCGGTAGTAACATTTGTCCCCCAAGCCCATTGCATCGGAATATCATCAAGTAGTTGTTCAAGTAATTGCACGGAAGAATGGCTATCGTGAACCGATGCCAACAAAAAAGTCAGGTCAAGAACAGGATATCCCGCCTTAATCATGGTTTTGTAGTCTCCTGTAAGAAAATTACCTGAATTGTTCTTATAGGAGAAAAAAGAGAATCGTTCAGCGAGCTCCATGCATGCAGAAGCTTCGGCCTGTATAGGTGAAGCACCTTTACCCATCTGTTTCTTTGTACCCGTCAAAGCATGGGCATCTTCACCACAAATGCTAAAAAAAACAGGGATATCGAGACGTCCATTGTCTATCCTTCTTACTTCATTTAATATTTTCAGATCAAGTGACTCGACCTTTGCATAAAAATTCTTTAATGTCTCTTCCGGGGTGATCGCTTTATCCTGATCTACTGTAAAAGTCTTAAAGCAATCGTGAAATTGTATAGATTTTCTTTTCATTATTTTATTTCGTGAATGATTAGGTGATATTTTATGTCTCACAGTAGTCACAGCATTGCGAAAGCAAAATGCTGAAGAACTCTCCTGCTCGCATTAAGGTCCGCTTTATAATACTGTTGTTTGCGATAATTTCAACAAAACATACCACATTGTGGTAAAGCGAGTGACCGTATGACTAACCGGTATCCCAATTGATTAGATGGATGAGTTCTTTTATCCTTTAGTTTTCTAAGCCTGGAATAATTTAAGGATATCTTTAATCATCTTGCCAAATTTCGGTGTTCCTTTCAGTGTAACAGTACGGGAGTGATTTTCGTTTATTTTAATATCGAGGATCATACGTTCATCCGGAAGAATATCGACGGCTCTGGTTGACCATTCAACAACGGTCAATCCATCAAGGTAAAAGTACTCCTCAAAACCAAGATCTTCCACTTCTCCGGCATCCTGCAAACGATAAAAATCCATATGATACATTGGGATTCGTCCTTCATATTCGTGGAGTATTGCAAAAGAAGGACTGGTGACATAGCAATTGTCAGGCACTTCAAGACCACGAGCAATTGCTTGAGAAATGGTTGTTTTGCCTGCTCCGAGATCTCCTTCGAGGCAAATGACGTCTCCGGACTCTGCCAGGCTGCCAAGAATATTGCCAAGTTTCTCGGTATCTCTAAGATCTTTTAACTGAATATGCATTGTTATGTAATCAACCAAAAACATGTCCTCTCAATTAATGAAAAAAAATCATTTAACCTTCCGGCATCTTTATTGAAAAAGAGGTCACTCTTAGTGCCCGACTCCTTAAATTCTTTCATTATCGGAGGTTAAAAGCACTCTTCCCAATATACAAGAAAAACAATCCTCACCTGCCTAAATGGCACTAAAAAACAAAAACCCTGTTTCAAGGTTGAATGGTATTCAACCCAAAACAGGGTAAACTATTACATTATTTATTATATTTTCTGAAGCTTAATTCATTCTATTAACTTTATCTGCCTGCAAGCCTTTATCAGTTTTTGCGATGGAAAACTCAACTGTTTCTCCCTCTTCAAGACTCCGAAAGCCATCGCCCTGAATTGCACTATAGTGAACGAAAACGTCCGATTCACCGTCCGGTCTTTCTAAAAATCCATATCCTTTACTTGCATTAAACCATTTAACTTTTCCTTTAACTCGATCAGACATATTACACCCCCCCAGGTGAATTCGAACAGTACCACAAATGATCACATATAATGGTGCTGTTCTTATTAATTAACAACATTCCCTAACATTTAGGAAACATATACCATGATACCAAGGAATTTGAAAAAAAGTCAAGAGATAACAATACATTTTCGCTACAACAATGGGTTATTACGACATGCATTCTCTTTATATTTTGTCACCTATCCACCATGTCATAAGTAATTGAAAAGGACTGTAATAGAGCGGTAGAGATTCCGGAGCAGCAAATTTATTTTTATAACTTACTCTATGAACCGCAAGATACCAATTCGGTACCAGGTAATATCCATACCAGAGAGCCCGGTCCAATGCCATTGAACCGGCAATAAGTTCTTCTTTAGTTTCGGCATAAATAATCCGATCAATGAGTCCATCGATTGCAGGAGAACGTATTCCTGCATAATTCCCGGACCCAATTCTATCAGCAGACGATGAATGCCAATAATTGCGTTGTTCGTTTCCAGGAGACTGTGATTGGCCGTATGATATGACAATCATGTCGAAATCGAAGGTTTTCAGTCGCTCAATATACAGCGTAGAATCAATTGTCCTGTAATTAGCTTGTATGCCGAGTTTTTTTAGATTTTTAACATAACCGGCCATTACACGTTCAAAAGTGGGCAAAACGAGAAGAATATCAAAAGTAAAAGGTTTACCCTCCTGGTTTTTGAGAACTCCATCTTTTATACGCCAACCCGCTTCTTCCAACAATCTTTTAGCTTCCAGCAGATTGTTTCTTACATCCTGATGTCCTTTGGTAACAGGGGTTGATAAGGGCTTCGTAAAAACATCTTCCGGAAGATATTCCCGGTAGGGTTCCAGATATTCCAATTCAAGGCCCTCCGGTATCCCTTTTGCCGCCAGATACGAATTACTGAAAAAGGAATTATTTCTGGTGTATTGATCATGGAAAAGTGATCTGTTTATCCATTCAAAATCAAGCGCAAGCCCCATCGCCTGCCTTACTTTTCTATCCTGGAAAAGTTCACTCCGGGTATTCATTAAAAACCCCTGTATTCCTGCATTATTAAAATGAGGAAATGTCTTTTTAATGAGGGTACCATCGGAAAATTTTTTACCTTCCATGTCTCTAGCCCATTGTTTGGCAATATTGACCGAAAGAAAATCAAACTCTCCGGCTTTAAATGCCTCTAACGCAACAATTTGATCCTTATAGTATTTGATGACTATTTCATCAAAGTTGTACATTCCTTTTCTTACTGAGTGCTCTTTTGCCCAATAATGCGGGTTCCTTTTGTATGTAATAGATTTTCCGATATTTATATCTACAACGATATACGGTCCAGATCCAACTGGAATGGCGGGTAAACCCAGATCCTTTGTTCCCTCAAATCCATTTCGACCATGGTATTTTTTGGGAAAGATTTTTATCTGTGAAGCAATCATATGAAGTTCACGGTTTGGCTGTTTGAAATTAAAGCGAATTTTTCGTTCTCCCAGCAGGTCGTATCCTTCGATATCTTCGTAATAAAAATTATATTGCGGATGCACCTGATTACTTTTCATTAAATCAAGTGAATATGCTACATCCTCTATAGTAACGGGGCTCCCATCGGAGAATTTTGCTTTGTCATTGAGGACAAAGGTGACAGACTTTTTGTCTGCTGCAACTTCAATGTCTTCTGCTAAAAGACCATATTGGGAAAATGGTTCATCAAGACTGGAAACAGCCAGGGATTCAAAAACCAAATCTTCAAGGCCATATGGTGATGATCCTTTCAAGGTAAAAGGATTTATTTTATCAAAGCTTCCTATATCATGTAAAACCAGCCTGCCGCCTTTTACCGCGTTGGGGGAAGTGTAGGAAAACTGTGAAAAGCCTTTTTCGTACTTTAAGGTACCGTCTAAAGATATCCCTTGGGAACCGAAAGCTACCGAGAAAAACAAGCTCATAAAAATGAGGGTAAGCAAAGTGGGGCGATAGATCATTGGCAAAAACTCCTGATATAAAACGAGTGTTTCATAGGTTTTTCATAAAAATTTTGACGCATACGGAATTTATTTATTCTAGCAATATAAACATTGTTTGTGTAATATGTCGAACCCTGCAATTTACTATTGATTCTGATCTGGATGGCCCAAAAATAAACCCCTTGGATATATCGACCCGGATGCAATGGTGTCGGTAGTCTTTTAATTACCCATAAGGGATGATGTTCATCGTGCTGAAGGTCTCTAGACCTTCTCTTTTTTATTTATACCGGAGCAAAAAAATGGGAAAAACCATAACTGAAAAAATATTTGCTGCTCATCTACGTGACAAACCTTCCCAGGATAATATGGTCCTTGATCTTGATGTAGTCATGTGCCATGAGATCACGACACCTATAGCGATCATGGACCTTATAGAAAAAGGAATGGATCGCGTCTTTGACACTACTAAAATCAAGGCTGTCATTGATCATGTAACTCCAGCCAAAGATTCAAAAACAGCGACTCAGGGAAAAATAATGCGGGAATGGGCTAAGAGACATCAAATAAAGGATTTTTTTGATGTCGGAGCCAATGGGGTATGTCATGCCCTGTTTCCCGAAAAAGGTTTTGTTCGGCCTGGTTATACTGTCATTATGGGCGATTCGCACACCTGTACTCACGGTGCTTTCGGTGCCTTTGCCGCAGGCGTGGGAACCACTGATCTTGAGGTGGGAATCTATAAAGGAGTCTGCTCTTTTCGAGCTCCCAAAAGCATGAAGATCAATGTAACCGGTACCCTTCAATCCCGGGTAACTGCTAAAGACGTAATCCTTTCGATTATAAAAAAGATCACTGTGAACGGTGCAACCGACAAGATAATTGAATTCACCGGTCCTGTGGTGGATTCATTTTCTATGTCCGCCAGAATGACCTTGTGTAATATGGCTGTCGAAGCCGGTGCAACCTGCGGGATATGTATGCCGGACAGAGTCACAGCCGAATATCTCTGGCCATTTATCAAGAGTGACTATGCGAATATTGATAGTGCTGTCGCAGATTTTCAGAAATGGCATTCCGATGAGGATGCTGACTATACCGAGATTATAGAGATCAATGTCAGTTCCCTTCTTCCCCAGGTCACTTTCGACTTCAAGCCCGACAAGGTAAAAGATATAGCAGAAATGTCCGGAACCCCAGTCGATCAAATATATATAGGATCCTGCACAAATGGAAGAATTGAAGATTTACGTGATGCTGCAGAAATCCTGAAAGGCAGAAAATTGGCTGTTGGCGTCAGAGGAATTGTAACTCCCGCGACACCGCTCATTTACAACATGGCTCTTGAAGAAGGTATCATAAAGATTTTTATGGATGCCGGCTTTTGTGTACTTAACCCTACATGCGGTGCCTGCCTGGGAATGAGTTCCGGTGTGCTGGCTGAAGGTGAGGTCTGTGCATCGACCACCAACCGTAACTTCAATGGACGTATGGGTAAAGGTGGTATGGTGCATTTAATGAGCCCGTTTTCTGCTGCAGCGGCCGCTGTGACAGGTGTACTTACTGATCCAAGAGAAATCAGGGAAATATAAGCAAAGGTGGTTAAAATGAAAACATTTGGCGGTCCTGCAGTCTTTCTGGACAGAAATGATATAAACACAGATGAAATAATACCGGCAAAATATTTGACGGAAATCAGCAAAACGGCACTCAAGCCACACCTTCTGGAAGATTTGCTCCTGGATGGCAGCCCTTTCGAACACCAGTCAAGTGCAATGAGCAATGCCTGTGTCGTTGTTGCCCGGGCCAATTTTGGCTGTGGTTCGTCAAGAGAGCATGCTGTTTGGGCTTTTGAAGTAAACAATATAAATGTTGTCATCGCCGGCAGTTTTGCCCGAATTTTCCGCCAGAATATGTTCAACTGCGGTATTCTCGCAGTCGAACTTGAAGAAAGCCAACTTAATAGTCTTTTTGATATGCAGGGAAATATTGCGATTGAAGTGGATCTCGAGAATGGTCTCCTGGTGGCATCTTCAGATGATCCTGAACAAACAGAGATCGACTGTTCATTTCATCTCAATTCCTTTGACAGAGAGCTTGTCGCGGCTGGTGGCTGGCTTCCCTATGCTGATCTGAATTATTGAAAGCCATTTCGAGTGTACCTGTAATATGCCGTGTTTAGACTAACGCCTATAAGCGTTTCTTGTTTTCTTGACGAATTTTTAGGAACAAGGACTTGAACGCGGCCTATTTTCTTGATATCTGCGTAACTTGTGAATAATTACAAACTCGTAAAAATCTAAAATTCAGATGGCTAGGTAAAAAATCATATGCGAGGCGCACAAAAATTCTATCATATGGCTCACTAGAGTACGCCGTATGATAGAATTTTTGTGCAACGACGCAGATGAAGAGTTTTTTACGACGCCATCAACAATTACAAACCTGCTTCCTGTAATTGTTCGATAACTTTTTTCTGGTTGTCTGTGAGTTCTTTTGGGACCTTCACACCAATTCTCACATAAAGGTCTCCGCGTTCACCTAAAGGACCGGGTCCTATGGGAAGACCGTATCCTTTGATCCTTAACCTGGAATCATGCACAGTTCCGGGTGCAACCTTTACCATGAATTTCTTGCCTTCCAAAGTTTCAACTTCCAACTTGGTGCCAAAACAGGCTTCGCTGAAAGAGATCAATTTTTGTACAACCAGGTCATCGCCACTTCTTGAAAATGTTTCGTTGTCGGCAATATCAACTTTAAGATAGAGGTCTCCGGGAGGACCTCCATTTTTCGAACTTCCGCCTTTCCCCTGTAACCTTAACTTCTTTCCTTCTTCTATCCCTTTGGGAATTTTCACAGATACATTATGAGAATGACCGTTTTTTCGTAATGTAATTGTCCGTTCAGCTCCTTCTAGTACTTCCTCAAGAGTGACATTGATCTGGTAGGTCATATCCTGACCTTTTTCCGGTGCCGGTTGACACCCCCCTCCTCCACATCCACCACTACCTGCCTGGCTAAAAAATGAGTTAAAGCGGCCATTGCCTCCCGCGCTGGATCGGAAATTCGCCGATTGACCCGAGCCGCCCATGCCAAATTGGCGTAAAATATCGTTGAGGTCAAATCCCCTAAAAATGTCTTCTTGAGAATATCGCTGATGGAAGTCGGTGGAGCCATAAAGATCATATTGTTTTTTTTTCTCAGGATCCGAAAGGACAGCATAAGCTTCGCTGATTTCTTTAAACTTCGCTTCTGCTTGCTTATCCCCCTTGTTTTTATCCGGATGATACTTCAGCGCCAGTTTTCTATATGCTTTTTTAATTTCAGTGGGGGTAAAGTCTTTTTGGGCCCCAAGAGTCTTGTAGTAATCCATAGCAACAGTCTATTATAGATGAAGAGAAATAAAGAAAAACAACATGATATTGTGCTTCAACAATAGGAATCATTATGTGCACAGTCAACCAACTTTTCTGTGTTAAAGGACCTTGAAAACGACACAAAAAAGGAGCAAGTCCACGAATGGAACATCACTCCTTTTTTCAGCTTCACGGCAGAAAAGCACTCCTGTTTTTAAAAAGGAACATCCTCGCCGGTACCACTTCCTCCCATCCCTCCACCATAAGGTTCAGGGGGCATAGGTGGTTCCGAGAAACCTCCTCCGCCACCGCCTTCGCTCCCTCGAGGAGTAAGATTCTGGACAGTATTAGCTATAATTTCAGTGGTATATTTGTCATTTCCACTTTGGTCCTGCCATTTTCTGGTCTGCAGCCGACCTTCGATGTAAACTTTAGAACCTTTGGACAAATAGTTGCTGCAAAATTCTGCACTTTGAGCCCAGACAATGACTCGATGCCATTCCGTCTCATCCTGCTGATTACCGTCCTTGTCTTTCCATTTTCTGCTCGTTGCAACGCGAAGGGTCGCAACAGCTGTTCCGCTTTGCGTATAACGCATTTCAGGATCCGCTCCTAAATTTCCTATCAGTATAACCTTATTAATCATGATACAAATCCTCTGGGGTTAAGAGAGTTACAAAAATAACACTGTGTTCAGATATTGCCAATATACGCTAGAATAAAGAAAGAACAAGGTCAATTTTCCCCTAATACTCATATACAGTCACTATGGTGAAATGTTGGCTTCCCTTACAGCCCGATCCAGCATTTTAGGCAATCCGCCTTGATCTGCCGGGATAAATCCCATAACTTCCTGCCATATTTCGTCACTTTCCATACAAAAATAAATGCAAGTGGTTGGTGAAGCTCTTTCTTTTAATCGATCATAGATAACCTTGTATAATTCGACCCTGTTTGGACGAAAATATCTGGCTTTTCCATCTAGACCCTGAATGAACTCATTAAAAAAAATTTTGGAGGACGGAAATCTCTTAATACCTATTTCTTTCAAACTCGGAAGAAAGCGCAAAGCACCAAGGGATATCCAGGCAATTGCTTTTGGCGGTACAATTTTAAAAAGTTTATCTATTATAGCTGCATATCCTTCCTGCCATCCTTGATGTTCAATGATTGGATCGAAATGAAAGGCCAGTTTATATCCCCACTCGGAACATTGCCGTGCTGCGGTAAGACGCTCATCGAGCGTTGCAGACCTCAATTCCTGGGCCTTCATAATGAACGGACTGTTCAACGACCAGGCGATAATTGTATTACCATTGTGGTCGAGGTCTGCAAGATTTTCAATCACCGCACTTTTGGTCTTCAATTCGAGTACAGCATTCTCCCATTTGCCCATAAAAGGCACCAGCCGTCTGCTCAGTCCCGTCAATCGATCTATGGCTAGGGAATCTGTGAATTCTCCGGTACCTATACGAAACAACTTTTCGGGTTGTACAGAAAGTGAATCCGTAAGTTCGTTGAAGAGCCGATCTATATTTACATAAAATGTGAGCCAGGGAGTATTAAGGTAGGCTTGTAGTATACAATATACACAGTCGATCGGGCAGTTTGTGCCGGTGTTGAGGACTTGATAATCACAGCACTGGTATTCACGTGTTCCAGGGCAAGGCTTAAAAAAAGTGCCCCTATTGTTGCAGAGATAAAGTTGTTTTTTACCTGCTGAGAGATTCTTTACGTATTCATCAGCCATATTGTTTGGTTTTTGCCTATCGGGCACCACAGACCAGGGAAGCTTTGCACGACTGATGATTTCCTGAGTGTAATCCAGATCCAAACAAGATTCTTCGACAAAAATCTCATTAATATAATAAGAAGGGTCTTTCCAGGTATGTTTTTGCTTCAAGTTTGTCCCTCAATCTTTAGAAATTTTTTCACGGCTTTCTTTTCATAAACTGGTATCAGGTCGAGAAAATATTGACCAGTTTCAATTTTATTATGTTTGAGGCAGCCGGTACCAAATATGGTGATCTTTTTCTTAAATTCATTCAAAGCCAGGAAATGCTGCTGACAATCGAGCAAATCTGAGTCCAGCAGTTTTCTGAGACTGTAAATTCTCAGCCGGTCCATGCCGAGACTATATTGAAATGACACCTGATCCTCTCGCCCTCCCTCTTTTGTTGTAAGCGGATTATCGACCAGCAGAAAAGGGAACCTGCAACTTATCCGCAACCACAAGTCATAATCTTCACAACACTGCAGCGATTCATCAAACAGCCCTACCTTGTCAAAGAGGGATTTTTCCATCATTACTGTTGACATACCCACTCCACAAAGCTGTAGACAATGGTTAAATATATTTCCATGTTGAGGTATATGCTTTTTCTTTTGATTCAAGTGACGGCCTCGCCTGAGCCATTTTTCTCGAGTATGGCAGATCCGGAAATCAGAACTGCCTGAAAGATTTTTATATTGAATTTCGATTTTTTGTTTATGCCAGTGATCATCGGAGTCGAGAAAAGCAATAAAAGGTGAGATTGCCTTATGCACCCCTAAATTGCGTGCGGCAGCCGGACCCCTGTTTGGTTGATGATACACCCGGAATGATAATTTTGCAGAACGCGACAGCTTGTTGAGTAATTGCTGTGTGTCATCGGTTGAGCCATCATCAATAACTATGAGTTCGGAACTATGAACAGTCTGGCTGAACACTGAGGCAACTGCACGTTCAAGCAAATGACTTCTATTATATGTAGGGATAATCACCGATACCGGACAAATATTCATTGTTTTTGATACTAAGCGGATATAAAAAATTTTATTACATATGGCATTTTTTGTTGACTATACTGTATACTACAAAATTTAAAAAAATATACTCCTTCCAATATGGAAGTTCTACTTTTGATTCAAACGGCTCCAGGATGACCACTGAAATACTTATAAATGCTACAAGTTACGAGGTACGTCTAGCGCTTGTAGAAGATGGAAATCTCAGCGAATTCCATATGCAAAGACCGACGGAAAAAGGTCTTATGGGGAATGTATATAAAGGCAAAGTCGTTCGCGTTCTCCCTGGCATGCAGGCGGCTTTCGTTGATATTGGCCTCGAACGTACCGGTTTTCTTTATGTTGATGACGTTTGTGTTGTTTCATCCGAATCATCTGATTACAGTCCTTGTATCACGGATTGCGCAAACACGCATATTCGTGCCCGAGGCTTACATATAGAAGATATCATTAAAGAGGGGCAGGATATTCTTGTCCAGATCAGCAAAGATCCCATAGGAACCAAAGGAGCCAGATTAACCTGCCACATAACGCTTCCTTGCCGCAACCTTGTCTTCATTCCTCAAACCGATCACATTGGTATATCAAGAAAAATTGAAGACGAAGAAGCCAGACACAGGATTAAGACACTGATCGAAGAGATCAGGCCTCAAGGAACCGGCTTTATCGTTCGTACAGTCGCTGAACATGCTACCCGGGAAGAACTGGAAGCTGATATGGAATTTCTGATGCTTCTTTGGGATGACATTGTCGATAAAGCCGAACATACTGAAACCCGGTCTCTTATCCATAAGGATCTCGATATAATTTTACGTTCAATACGAGATTTCTTTACTATGGATGTCGATAGTCTGGTCATTGATGATCCCGGTGCCTATGAGAAAATACTTGGTCATGTAAAAACTTTTGCTCCACAGTTGATTGATAAAATTTCACTCTATGAGGATATCACACCTCTTTTTGAATTCTATAATATCGAAGTGGAAATTTCCCGGGCTATTGAAAAGAAAGTGTGGCTTCGATCCGGCGGATATATCATCATTGAAAGCACGGAGGCATTATCCGTTATCGATGTCAACACTGGAAGATATGTAGGGAAGAATGACCTTGGTGATACAATTTTTAAGACGAATATGGAAGCTGCTGTCGAAATAGCTTATCAGCTTCGTTTAAGAAATATTGGGGGAATTATAATTATCGATTTTATCGATATGGAAGATGATGCCCACCGTGAACAATTGTATACGACTTTTAAAGAAGCGGTAAAAAAAGATAAAAGCAGGAATAATATCCTGAAACTATCAGAATTCGGCCTCGTGCAGATGACCAGGAAGCGGAACAGTGAAAATCTGCATCAACTGATGTGTGAACCATGCCACTACTGCTCCGGCGAAGGTATGATTAAATCCCGCCGAACAATATGCTATGACATCTTTAGAAAGATCAACAGGAATGCAAAAAAACATAAAGGTGGAAATATAACCCTTCAAGTGCATCCAAGAATCGCTGACTTACTGAATAATGAAGAAGAACTTACCAAGAGTAAATTGGAAAAAGAAATTGGTAAAAGAATCATAGTCGCTCCACTAAAGGACCTCCACATAGAAAAATACGAAATCATATGGCAAAGATAGTTGCCATACGAACTTTTGTTTGTGGACAAACTTAAAAAGGATAAAGTTGCATAATGTCATTTCGTAACAAAAAAAAACCACAAAGATCTCGTTTTTTATGGACCAGTTTTTTTATCATGCTGCTGATTGCAGGGGCAGCCGTTTTCATCCTCTTCTTTGAAGGTGAAAAACCGGTTGTTGATCTACAGCAATCCAGCTCGTTTTTAGGAAAAACTGGTACCATTGAATATTCTGTAGTTGACGATGAAAGTGGTATTCAAAGCGTTGCTGTATGGGGAATTCAGGAAAAAACAAAAAAATTACTGCATTCTGCGGTTTATCCGAGAACAAAATATACCGGATTAATTGGTCCTCGTGAAGAGACTCAAACCATAGAAGTCAATGTAGAAGAAGAAGGTTTTCGCGACGGGCCCATGACTATCATGGTTGAAGCTACTGATTTCTCCATGCGCGGCTGGCTTACAGGGAATAAAACTAATGAAACAAAGGAAGTCAGAGTAGATACTTCACCTCCGAAAATCCAAATACTACATAGCGAAAAATATATCACGCAAGGTGGTACGGGGATTGTAATTTATCAAGTGTCTGATAATGATAGCCGTCATGGGGTAGAGATAAATGGGATCTTTAATCCTGGATATCCTCTCAATCAGAAAAGGACAGATACGTATATTTCTTATTTTGGTCTTCCATTTGATGCTGAGAAAATTGATTCTTCAGTAGTCTCTGCCACGGATTTGGCCGGTAATAATACCATTGTACCTTTTACGTCAATCTATCAGGCAGCAAATCAGAAAAGAGATACAATAACCATAAGCGATGGTTTTTTAGGCACTAAAATTCCAGAATTTCAGCAGTATTACCCTGAAATGACAGGTGATTTTATTGAAAAATATCTTTATGCAAATACCATCGTAAGAGATCAGAATAATCAGATAATAAGTGACTTATGTAAAAAGTCACAGCCCGAACGCTACTGGAAAGGAGTCTTTTCCCGTATGCCGGGAAGTTCACGAGCAGGATTCGCAGACCATAGAACCTATTTTTTTAAAGGCAAGGCTATTGATCAACAAGTACATCTCGGCATGGATATCGCTTCAACCAGAAGGGCCGAAGCACGGGCCGCCAATAAAGGAAAAGTAATCTATGCTGACTATCTTGGTATCTATGGCAACATGGTGTTGGTAGACCACGGTCATGGGGTTTTCAGTCTTTATTCCCATCTGAGCCAAATTAATGCAGCCCCGGGAGATATGGTTGATCAGCAAACTGTTCTTGGATTAACAGGGACAACGGGAATGGCGGGAGGCGACCACCTCCATTTTTCCATGCTGGTTAATGGTGTATTCGTGACGCCTAAGGAGTGGTGGGACCAACATTGGATTGCAGTGACAATCGATCAACCGATCGCAGAGTTAAATTTCTAAAATATTATCATAGGATGCTATCTACTGAACCGGATGGCATCCTATGATGAGTTCTGCCTATTGTTAATCTTCCATCTCATAATCAGGATGACCACAGAGTGAACAACGAAGAGTTTGATCATGTTTGTCAAAAATCCATTCCCATTTTTTGTCACTTATCATAGCATCCTCTTCGACTCCGCAAGTAATGCAGACCCATTTATCCCCATCTTCTGTTTCAAACAAATGCATGATTCACCTTTTTTTTCGTCAACTGATTGATTGAACTGGAATGAATGATTGCGGCAGAATATGATTTTGCATTACTGCCGGATAGAAGCATTTCTTATACAGTATATTTAAATAAAATACAAAAACAGCTGACAATTAATTTTGCCGGTATTTGAATGGCCAACTTTATTATGAAAATTTTCGCAAAAACACCACAACTTCTTTATAGCTATCTGGCAACGGAAATGCTGGGGCCGTTTTTCGCAAGCTTTATCATAATGAATTGTGTCTTCTTTCTTGTTAAGCTTATCCCCTTCCTCAACTTTGTACTTGAATTGAATATAGGTTTTTCTGATTTTATTCGTCTTTTTTCTTATCTCTTTCCTAATATTTTTCTTTATTCGATTCCAATGGCTGCTATGCTGGGAGTTACTATTGGTTTTGCAAGATTGTCCAATGATTCCGAGATACTCGCATTAAAAGCAAGTGGGATCAGTATGTACCAGATCCTGCCTCCGGTCATTATTGTAGCTACTCTGATTGCACTGCTGACGAGCTTTATCTCAATCAAACTGATTCCAAGCAGTACTGTTGCCATGAAGCAACTTTCCTACGAACTGCTCAAGGAAAAAATAAGTAATGGAATAAAGGAACATGTTTTCACCGAGGCACTCGGCGATGTTGTAGTTTATGTCAATAAAATCGACAAGACCACCGGTGAGTGGTCCGATGTATGGGTTTCCGATATGCGGGGCGTAAACAACCCTACAGTCACCATGGCATCGACCGGTGAAATGAACAGCAGTCTGGAACAGATGATGGTATCTATCGTTCTAAGAAATGGCAGCTTGCATAAACCGGACGATGAAAGTGCTCAGATCGTCCGATTTGATCAATATCGAATAAATATTCCACTTCAATTACCCGAAACTAAAGCTACTCGTCAAAAGATAGCTGCGCTCACCATGAGCGAGTTGTTGCAACAGGCTGAGGAAGACAAAGTAAACAATATAAATAACCGCAAGCTGCTGATCGAATTCCACAAGAGGATTGTCCTGCCTGTTGGCTGCCTGATGATGAGTCTTATAGGACTTCCTCTTGGACTCCAAGCGCGACCAGGTAAAAAAGCGATAGGTATTCAGGCAGGATTAGCTATTTTTATCCTCTATTACATTTTATTTACCTTTGGCAAAGACATGGCAGAGGATGGATTTCTTCCTGTATGGATAGCAATGTGGAGTCCGAACATACTTTTTTTCAGTCTCGCTCTCTTCTGGATTTTCCGAGTTGCTAATGAGCAATCTCTCCTTCCGGTAGTATGTTCAAATATGTTTGAAAAAATAGCCAGGGTAATTTCTATCCCGCTTAAGAAAATCTATCAAAGAATTTTCCCGAAAATTTATCCTTCATCTGAAACTACTCATTATATAAAAACAGTTGAATTGACGCCGGGAACTGCCATTAAAGGCAATGCCAAATTAATGGTTTTCCACGTACCAGCTTGTGAAAACTATAATGGCGTCCATTGCACTCTTGAATTTAAAGATGTTCATGTAGCTCGAAAAGCCGGGTTTGAACCTTGCCGAATCTGTAAAAAACTTATTGATACACGTCCTTGATGTTCGATAAATCGATTCGCTTTGCCAGCAATAAAAAGGAGAGTACTATGAAATTACCCACTGCTCTTGAAATGCGTAACCTCGATCTTTCCGCAAGTCAAAATTTTGGGATTCCAAGCATTATACTCATGGAAAATGCGGGTCTCGGAACTGTGAGGATGATTGAGAATGAGCTTGGTCCAGCGAAAAACACCTTTGCCATGATATTTGTAGGTCCCGGTAATAACGGTGGAGATGGACTGGTAATAGGTCGTCATCTGCACCAAAGAGGATGTCACCCTGTATTTTTCTTCCTCGTGAATCCAGATAGCTTTAAAGGTGATTCTGCTGTTAATTTGGAAATAGTCAAAAAACTCAGGCTTCCTTTTCATGTGGTGGATAGTGCCGCAAGAGTGGAAACCATTCCGGTTCTTTTCAAACACTTTGAGTCAAGAGGATTACCTTGCTACGCTGTGATTGATGCGATCTTTGGCATTGGTCTCTGCCGTGAAGTAACTGACCATTTTGCTGCCACTATTAATCTTATAAATTCATCTGGGTTTCGCCACAAATCCCCTGTTATCGCTGTAGACACACCATCGGGAATGGATTCTAATACCGGCAAGATTTTGGGGACTTGTGTGAGGGCCGATTACACAGCAACGTACTGCTGTGCTAAACCCGGTCATTTCATTCATGGCAGTTCTTCCTGGACAGGCAAACTTGAAATTATAGATATAGGTATTCCTCCCGAGGCTATTGTTCGCGCTGAGATCAACACAGAATTAGCGACTGCAGATACCTTCACCACCCTCACTCGATCTTTGATACGAAAACAGGCTGCTCACAAAGGTACGCATGGGCATCTGCTTATTCTGGCTGGATCAGCAGGAAAAACAGGAGCTGCTGTTCTTTCCGCACAGGGTGCTTTACGAAGTGGTGCAGGCTTGGTTAGTCTTTGCGTACCTCATGAACTTAATGCTATTTTCGAGATGGTTCTTATAGAAGCCATGACCATTCCGCTTCCGAATAGTGCTTCATTTCTCTCCATCGCTGATTGGAATATTATCTCGCAGGATATAAACACAAAACAGGCGATAATTATAGGTCCTGGAATAGGCACTGCCCCGGAGACTGCTGAACTTGTTCTGCAAGCTTACCACACTGTAAAGTGTCCTTTGATTATAGATGCAGACGCTCTTAATATTTTAGCGGCAAATCGGAACATACTGAACGCTCCCGCCGGTCCAAGAATTTTAACTCCGCACCCTGGAGAATTGGGACGATTACTAGGTAAATCAACTGATACAATTCAAGATAATCGTCTTGATGCCGCCATCATGGGATGTGGACTTTTCAGTAATGACCTTCATGAGATTGTGCTAATTCTTAAAGGAGCGGGCACGATAATCGCTCGAGGGGACGGTTCAACAATTATCAACACTACAGGTAATCCAGGTATGGCAACTGGTGGAATGGGAGATGTTCTTACTGGAGTGATAGGTGCACTTATCTGCCAGGGAATGTCCCCTTTAGATGCCTCAGTCGCTGGAGTTTACTTACATGGTGCCGCTGCAGACCTGCTCTATGAGGAAATGGGCGCTGGATTTATCGCCTCTGAGGTCGCAAACATGATTCCATCCGTTTTAAAGGACCATCTAGCTTAAGTAGACACTCATCCTATTGGTGTTTTCGTAACCTTTCACCAGAGATGACAAAATACTTGAGTACCCCATAATCTGTAATCTGTAAACGTTTACCAGAGGCGCATAAGGAGGTGCTGGTTTTACCACTCTATTGGTTGTAATTGGTGTTTTTTGAGATATTCGTTACATTTAATAAAAACGCCAGAGCCCATGAAACCTCTATGGGCTGAAAGAGGTGATGGATGACTGGTAGTCAGGATGAGGTGTTTACGGCTATCGATGAGTGCAGATTTTTTCTGCGCAAAAGCACCCCAAAGCATGAAAACTACATTGTTTTTCTTTTGGGAGATTGTTTCAATTATATCATCGGTGAGGAGATGCCACCCAAGATTCGCGTGCGAATTTGGACGCTTGGCCATTACAGTCAATGTCGCATTCAGAAGCAAGACACCCTGGTTCGCCCATCTGGTCAGATCACTGTCGGTACTTACCTTTTTACCGTTATAGACACTGTTATTTACTTCCTGCAAAATATTGCGCAAGGATGGCGGTATGGGAATGCCTTTTTTTACGGAAAAACAAATTCCATGCGCCTCCGGTCCTTTGCCGGGATGTTCGTTAAAATATGGATCCTGACCGATGATTACGACTTTTGTCTTGTCAAGACCGGTTAGCCGCATAGCTTCAAAAACATTTTCACGAAGAGGAAAAACACGAACTCCGTTATTCGAATCCATATAAGCTTTCTGAAGAAGCTCTTTGTGTAATCCTTGTTGCATAAGGGGGACATTCTTCTCCCAAAGAACGGATTCAGTTTCTGTCCCCTGCCCCATTTTCGCATCCATCTGCAATATCCTATTACTTCTTACTTGATTCAATTGTAATATTTAGGGTCACCCGGCTATACTATCAAATTTAGCTTGATAGTGCATTTTTTTGATAGTGCCGACAATGCGATCAAGCGTAAACGTTCTGGAAATATTACATCTTGCGGCAATCTGTCTTCCCATGCTTTTGCAGTAGCATTCTTCCTCGTTAAGAAGAGCATGGGTACCTCCGTTTTTGATGAGCATGGACATACCTTTTTCTCCATCACGTTCATCTCCGGACAATATGATCCCGGCAGTTCTTTTTTTGAATGAGGTACTTACAGATGCTAACAAAATATCAAGGGGACCACCTTTTAAAGAACCCTTTGGCACCTTTTGCAGGGTTAACTGAGCACTATAGGGTTTGATGCACATATAATCTGCACCTGAGACAATGTAGCAATTTCCTCCTTCAACATTCACTCCTTCTCTTGCCCTTACTACTTTTATTGCGGATATTGCATCAAGATATTCAGCAAATTCGTTTACATGCTCTATATCCTGATGAACAACGGCAATGAGAGCTCCCCCCATATCAGCGTCAAGTTGGGGAATAATTTGCAGTAAATTTAAAAAACTGCCCTCTCCTCCCCCCAATACGGTAATAAAGGTGTTTCTTCTGTACTGCGACTGAGCAGATAAACTGAGTTCGATGGTATCTCCGCACTGTGAGCAGATTACATTATGAATTGGCTGGGATCTTATAACAGCCACATTTTCTCGGTTCCCACATTCTTCACAGAAAACAACTCGCTGCTCTACTTCAGGTGCAGATACTTCTGTAGATGGCTTTGCAAAAACCGGTTCTTTCGCTTTAATCCTTACTAGAGCTGCTTTTTTGACCTTGTCGATCAGCAGTTTTTTATATGTCAGCAGATTGCTCTTTTGGAAAATAAAATCTTTGCAGACAAAATCGACAGCACCATTTTTTAATGTGTCAAAACAGCGGGCAGTCCCATTTTCGGTAAGACTTGAAAACATAATGGTAGGAGTTGGTCGGTGTATCATCAAATGCTGAAGAGCCGTCATTCCATCCATAAGAGGCATTTCCATATCCAGCAAAATGACATCGGGATTTGTTTTAAGGACCATATCAAGAGCCTCTATTCCGTTCTGTGCTTCCCCTACGACAGATAACTCTTTACAATCGTCAAAGATATCTCCTAGGAATTTACGGAATACAAGCGAATCGTCTACGATAAGGATTGATATTTTTGCCAAATTATTCCATCTTATTTCTGGTTGCATTAATATTTTCCACTCAACATTTATCCTCGACGCATGTCGATCAATTTTCTTTTTCTTATTGGTAAAGCTTATTTCTCTTAATGTATTCTATAACTGATTCAGGCAAATATTGTTGAACGGATTCTCCTTTCTTGATCTTTGATCTAATAGCTGAAGAGCTGAGGCTGTCCGGAATGTTTTTTAATATATAAATAGACTTTTTGCCATCGTTTCCATGCCACAACCCATTACTTGCAGCATAACCCAACTTTTTTAGCAGCATAGCAAGGTGTTCAGCATCATATCCTTTCCTTTTGGAGAGAAGGATATTTACCGAGCGTAGAATTGCGGTATATGATTTCCAGGTGAGAATATCAAGAAAAGCATCAGCTCCAAGCATAAAATATAAGCGGCAATCGGTATTGTAATGCTTACGAAGTTCTCTAAGTGTATCGATTGTAAAGGAAGGTTTCGGTAATGTATCTTCGATTGTATCGCATTCAAAACTATTTTCACATGCACCGGCAAGGGTAAGCATAGCCAGTCTGTGATTAAAAGGAGTAATTGACGCCCCCTTTTTATGAGGAGGTTGGGCGGAGGGAATGAAAACAACTTTGTCCAGGCTACATTCCTCTATTGCGGATTGCGCAAGCTGCAGATGTCCGTAATGAACCGGATCAAATGTGCCTCCGAGCAAACCGATTTTTTTTCGGTTCACTCTCGAACCTGTCCCTGACCAAAAACCACAAATTTTCGGGTAGTAAGCTCTTCAAGTCCCATCGGACCATATGCATGCAGTTTTGTTGTGCTGATACCAATTTCAGCACCAAGGCCAAGCTGCCCTCCATCGTTAAAACGTGTTGACGCATTAACCATAACTGCAGATGCATCAATTTCGGAAATAAACCTTTGAGCTGTAGACAAATTTTCAGTAATGATTGATTCAGTATGCTTGGAACCATACTGGTGGATGTATTGCTTTGCTTCATCAAAGCCTTGAACGATTTTCACACAGAGGACCAAATCCAGGAATTCAGTTCCCCAGTCGTTTTCGGTGGCAGGTTTTATTTGATTTGAAATTTCAGTTGATTGAGAACATCCGCGCATCTCAACTCCTGCTTCGATAAGAGCCTTTACGATCGACGGCAAAAATGATTCAGCTATTTTGCGATGAACAAGTAATCCCTCAAGTGCATTGCATACTCCGGGGCGATGGGTTTTGGAATTAATCACCAGCGGGATTGTTTTTTCAAAATCGGCATCCTTATCTACAAACAGATGGCAGACGCCTTTGTAATGTTTAAGAACTGGAATTCGGGAATTTTGGGAGACAAACCTGATGAGACTCTCACCACCACGCGGAATAACAAGATCAATATCTTCCTCAAGAGTAAGCAGATGATTAATTGCCTGTCGATCAGTGACAGGAATAATTTGCACTGCGTTTTGATCTATATTGTTGGCATTGAGTGCTTGTTGAAGAATGGCAGCAAGTGCAAGATTGGAGTTGATAGCTTCTGAACCACCTCTCAGAATTATAGCATTGCCTGCCTTGAGACACAAAGCGGCAGCGTCAATAGTTACATTTGGACGGGATTCATAAATCATGGCAATGACTCCGAGCGGAACTCTCATTCTTCCGACCTGCATGCCATTCGGTCTTTTAGCTAAATTTTCTATTGAACCAACCGGATCGGGCAAAGCACAGAGCTCGCGGAGTCCCTTGACCATGGACTCAATTACAGAATCGGACAAGCGTAGCCGGTCAAGCATTGCCAAAGAAAGTCCTTTTGCAGTACCGGCTTCAAGATCCTTTTGATTTTCTTCTTGAAGGTGCTGCTTTTTTGCTATCAGGAAATCAGCCACTGTCGCCAAAGCACTATTTTTTGTATCTGTAGAAAGTGCTGTCAAAGTTGTTGACGCAATTTTAGCCTTTTGCGTCAGTTCCTTAATGGTTTGTTCAAGTTTCATTTAAAGATCCCTTTGCTTCAAATAAATTACGCGATTATAAAACACCCTGAATTTAAAGGATGACCAGATTATCACGATGCATCACTTCATCGCTCTCTTTAAGACCTAATACACTCTCTATCTTGTCAGAGCGCATTCCCTTAATTCTCTGTAGATCGTCAGAGTTGAAATTAGTCAAACCTACAGCAATCGAAATATTATTGATATCAATGCAGCTGACAGGATCCCCTACTCCGAATTGTCCCTCTACTTCAAGAACTCCGGAAGGTAGAAGACTTCTACCATTTTGGGTGATTGCATTACACGCTCCCTGGTCCAGTCTAAGCTTTCCTTTGGGTTTAAGAACGTAGGCTATCCATCGTTTGCGGCTCTGCATTTTTTCTTTACGAGGAAGAAAAAATGTTCCGATGATTTCACCGGAAAAAAGATGTTTGAGAATGTGAGTTTGCCGCCCCGGCCCTATAAAAGAACTACCGCCCCCGGCAGAAACCATTTTTGCAGCAAGTATTTTGCTGCACATTCCACCAGTCCCCAATGCACTTTTGCTGTTTCCTGCCATTGCGATGATTTCATCTGTAACCTCTGAGACAGTATAGAGAGCTTTTGCCTGAGGATCGACAAGAGGATTCCTGTCATACAAGGCGTCAACATCAGTCAGGCTTATAAACATATCTGCTTCAATCAGATTAGCAACAAGCGCTCCCAGGTTATCGTTATCGCTGAATTTCAATTCTTCTGTAGATACAGTGTCGTTTTCGTTAATTACAGGAATGACACCATATTTAAATAATGTAAGTATAGTATTGCGGACATTGAGGTATCTTTTTCGATGCGCCAGATCTGAATGAGTCAATAAAATCTGTGCTATGTTTTTTCCATATTTGGCAAATGCTTCATCGTAATCATGCATGAGGCTGGACTGACCAATTGCGGCGAGAGCTTGCTTTTGCTTGATTGTGAGCTCCACATCGTCACTAATATGGATTTTCTTTCTTCCAGCCGCAACTGCCCCGGAAGTGACCAGAATAACCTCTCTCCCGCTGTTGTGCAGAAATGATATTTCCTGGGCGAGATTATCGATGACTTGCTTATTCAAACCATCTTCACCAGTCAGGATCGCGCTTCCGACCTTGACGACTACTCGTTTGGCTTTATCAAAGAGGGTTTGCCTATAATACAAGCCCTCTTCAAATGCTATTTCCGAATTCATTCAGTGTTGAACCCGCAGTATAAATTACAAGTAATAAATTACTCCAGCCTAAACAGCTAAAGCACCGTGATATTTTACGAAAATGATCTGTGGGCGTCACTCAGCTCCAAAGTTTCTACCACAAGTTCCTTGAGAGCATCAATTCCTTCTCCGGTGGCTCCTGAGACAGTAATAACATTTTGTCCCAATTGTTGGAAATAGATTTCCAGTTCTTTGAGCTCGGAATCTTCGATTAAATCTTGTTTATTCAATATCAGAATCTGAATTCTCTGAGCAATTTCCTCTTTATATAAGAGTAATTCATTGGATATAATCTCGAAGTTTTTCTTAACATTCTCGTCAGCTGCATCGATTACATGGAGAAGTATACTGGTTCTTTCTATGTGGCGAAGAAATTTATGACCAAGACCAATTCCGGTATGCGCACCTTCAACCAGTCCAGGAATATCTGCAATGATGCAGGGTTTGTAGAATTTGTGTTGCAGTACCCCAAGTTGTGGTTCAAGGGTCGTAAACGGATAGGAAGCAATTTTAGGATTTGCTGCTGAAAGCATCGACAACAGAGTTGATTTGCCGGCGTTCGGTAATCCCACCAACCCTACATCGGCAATCAGTTTGAGTTCGATTTTCAGCCAGTACTCATCGCCTGTCTCACCATTAGTAGCAATTCTTGGAGTTCTGTTTGTCCCACTGGCAAAATGAGGATTACCCATACCTCCGGCTCCTCCCTTTGCGATAACAATTGATTCTCCATCAATTGCAATATCAGCAATTACTTTTCCTGTCTCGGCATCTTTGATTACCGAACCAACAGGAACGTCAATCACGCAGTCTTTTCCCGAATGACCGTGCATGTCCTTTCCCTTCCCATGCTCGCCTCTTTCGGCTTTAAAATGCGATCGATAACGAAAATCTATGAGTGAATTCAAAGAATTTGTTGCCCTAATTATGATACTGCCGCCTCTTCCGCCATCACCGCCATTAGGTCCGCCCTTAGGAACATATTTTTCTCTGCGAAAACTCACACAACCGTTACCACCATCACCGGCTTTCACAAAAAATTTTGCTTCATCAATAAATGCCATTACTCCACCCAAAAAATTTTGATTAAGAAAGCCTGAACAAAAAAAAACTCGACCTTCAATTCATGATTGAGGTCGAGTTTAAACTCACAAAGCGAATTGCTTTATACAATTGGCTCCATAACGATATTCGATAAAACTATCTCCGATAACGGGTGCCTTACCCAACCCTGCTTGAGGGTATCCGCCAAAGCACGAAATTCTGGAGGACTAATCAGGCTACAGGATAAATACTGACTCGTTTTTTGTTTTTACCAAATTCTTCGTATGTTACAACGCCCTCAATTTTGGCAAAAAGCGTGTAATCTCTTCCGCAGCCAACATTGGTTCCCGGATGAATTACCGTACCGAGTTGACGAACCAGAATATTTCCAGCCTTCACCACCTGGCCGCCGAACCGCTTAACACCTCGACGCTGTCCTGCACTATCACGACCATTTCTTGAACTACCGCCTGCTTTCTTATGAGCCATCTCCCACTCCTTTTTCCGACGGAACTATCTTCCGTTGATATAGTATTGTACCCGTAATTTTACGATAAATTACGCGGAAATTTCTTCAATTTTCAATGCGGTGTACGATTGTCTGTGTCCGTTTTTCAATCGATATCCTTTACGGCGCTTTTTCTTGAAAACAATGACTTTCTTTGCTCTGCCCTGTTCGGCAATTTTAGCAGTCACTTTTGCATTTTCAAGAACTGGCTGGCCAACTTTTACTTCGTCTCCGGTCACAACCATGAGCACATCATTCAGATCTATATTATCACCAACATTGCCATCAAGTTTTTCTACCCGAACCTGATCTCCACATGCAACTTGATATTGTTTTCCACCTGTACGAACTATAGCATACATTTATGTAACCTCTTTGAATGAATCTTCTCAATTTTAGAAATAATCATGTAACATCACAAGAACCAGACACTTAACCTGAATCCCACATAATTGTCAATACAATTAATTCATTGTCGGAGTTTATTGGTGTCAGTATAGCTTCCAGGCAGAAAAGCAAGGAATGTGTGTTCAGAAAGCGGGTGTGGCCATTTTGCAGCACTGAATTATTTCGAATAACTCTGCCCGAATGTAACCTTACTACAAGCAGAGGATAATCCAATTATTACAGGTCACTGTCAACCGGAATACTCAAGGCGCGCTTTTTCTTTTTCAGTACGAATAGAACACGCTCTCGCAAAAGCTGCTTTTTTGCCATGCTTCGAAATTGAAACAGAGGTTTTACCCTGTTTTCCCTGGTGTGTCACCCAGCTTACTTCGTACCTGTTCAACTTATCATTGAGTCGTACTCCAACAACCCCGGTTCCTGAATTGCTGACGGTAACCATATGCTTGTTGGTTCTGACCTTTCCAAGTTTTTTTTCAGTCTTATCGCGCCAGGTGATTGCGGATAACAGGCTTGAGTAGCGTCCACCACACTTTCTGTCTGAAAAGAACTTCGAATGGGTTCTACCTAAGAATCGAACCCTGACATACCACCCGTGAGTTCTTTTAGATTCTTGATCTATCCTTGCAATATCTTTATGCTTTTCAAGCAGAATTTTTTGTTTTTTGTCATCTTCCATGAACTTACCTCAAATATTTTATTGATGCTGATTGTACAACAAGGGATTGCTCCCTCTTAGTAAACGTATACTGAACTGCATACGTGTAAACCCAATGTACATTTTAAGAAAAAGATGCTATTGTGTACAGGCAAATGCACAAAACCTGACAAGACCTTCCAGCAAGGCTAAATAGTTCGTCAAGGGTGGATTGTCAACTCTTTTTTAACCAAAAAACCAAATAAGCTGTTGTATTTCCAGTCCCTTCAACTTTTTCCTTGCAAATCTTTCCATTTCATTACCTAACATATATAAACAATCAAAATGATACCTGATATTTCTGAAATAACTGAGCTCATCTCCACAATCAAAACTCTGCGAGGCACAAAAGGTTGCCCGTGGGACAAGCGGCAGACACCGACCTCGTTGCTGAAGCATCTCACTTCAGAATGTGAAGAACTTGTTGCTGCTATACAAAATGAAGACCATGACAATACCTGTGAAGAACTTGGCGATTTACTATATATCTTGATTATGATTTCTGAGATACATAACGACCACGGGTCTTTTGGATTCTCTGATGTCATAAAGGATATCAATCAAAAGCTAATTCGTCGTCACCCTCATGTTTTTGCAGGCCAACCATACGAGAACGAAGAGCAATTAGCAATGCAGTGGGAGGCCATTAAGGCAGAGGAAAAGAAAAAAAATACCCTTTGACACAATCTCTTCATTTATGTAATATAGTCAGTTTTTACTGATAGGCAAACTGCATTGTTTTTTTTCGCAAGTAAACCTCAGTAACTGCATAATAACAAAGTGTTACTATGCCCTTCTTGCTCTCTGCCGATAGTTTAACTAAGTGCGAGGGCCGATAAATTGCGGGAGCAAATCATTCCGCAAAAAAAACATACGTCCACGAGGAGGAACGCATGCGCAGGTATGAAACAATCTTTATCCTTCGTCCCAATGTTGGTGAAGATGAGATTAACAAAGTTGTTGAAAGCACCACTCAGATTATTCTCAATGAAAAGGGAACTATTCTGGAATTGAACAAATGGGGCATGAAGAAACTGGCCTATCTTATTAAAAAAGAGAGCCTTGGTTATTATGTCTACTGTGATTATGCCGGTACTCCAGCTGCTGTTGCAGAAATTGAACGAAAATTCAGAATTGATGACAGCGTATTAAAATATCTCACCATAAAAACTGCAGATGCCATCACTGAAGATGGGATTGAAAAAGCATTGGCAGCTATATCTGCAAAAGAAACTGCCAAGCTTGAAAGTGAGGAAACGGACACAACCGATTCCGATATTGATGATGATAAAAATACAGATGAAGAAGACGAATAAAATTAATTCGTAAACTTCTCATATCTTCAACCCTGGAGGGTACAGTCATGGCTCAAAGACCACAAAAAAAATTATTCACTCGTAGAAAATCATGTCGTTTTTGCGGTGAAAAAGAACTCACCATTAATTATAAAGATGTTAAGACTCTGAGAAGTTTTGTTTCTGAGAGAGGTAAAATTATACCACGTCGCATTGTCGGCACCTGTGCCACACATCAGCGTCAACTATGTGAGGCAATCAAGCAAGCCAGACAGATTGCCTTTTTACCTTATTCCGGATCAACACAGGGATAAACTCAGGTTTTCAGGAAATTCAAGGTGGAAATACAGGGAAATGAACAGCCGGAAGTAGGCAAGATTATAAGAACAATTTTGCTTACCTCGCTGGTAATTGTGCTCCCGGGGTTACACTGGTCGCTTTTTGGCTGGCTGCATTTATTCTTACCTCTTCTAGCCTTTTATACGCTTGGGACCTATGGTGGATTTACTGGAAAAAGGTTGCTCCTTACATCTGTTGCAATTTCACTCTTAGTTTATCTTTTATTACAAAATTTTGACCTGTTTATATTTTCGATCGCTCTGCTGCTGTGTGGTTATGTACTTTTTTTCTCGGCAGAGCGACATGATTCACCGGCTCTGAGTGGTTTTAAAGGTGCTTTAGCCCTTTCAGGAGGGTGGATAATCATCTTCATTGTTCTTTCCATGGGGGCGGAAGTATCTTCATACGGACAGTTGATCAGTTCCCTTGATGAAGGAATTGGAGATGCATTAAATTATTATCGGCAGAGCGGTGAAGTTTCCGGTGAAACCTTGGTTATGCTGGAAACAACGCTCTACCGGATGAAGGTACTCATTCCATTGATAATGCCATCTATCCTTGGGAGTTTTATCCTGATTATCACTTGGTTTACTATGATACTTGGCAATATGCTTTTGCTTAAAACCAGTGGTAATGCGCCATGGACAAGCAGTCAATACTGGCAATTACCGGAACGACTCATTTGGATCGTAATCGGTGCAGGAATATTTGCCATGCTGCCGATCCAGATTATCAGGCCAATCGGAATCAATAGTCTCGTTTTATTAAGTATTGTTTACTGCTTTCAAGGAATTTCAATAGCGGTTTTTTACATGAATAAATGGAATGTGCCAATACTGCTCAGATCATTTTTTTATGTTATGATAATTTTCCAGTCTCTTGGAACAATTATCCTGCTGATCCTTGGTATCGCTGATATCTGGTTTGATTTTCGTAAACTGAAGCAGGACACAATTAATCAAACTAAGTAATAATATTAACCTGCAAAAGGATATATTATCTTCCTGCAGGTTCATAAGACCTATATGCATAGGAGTTTTAAAAATGGAACTTATATTAAAAGAAGCAATCAGTTCTCTTGGACTGGAAGGCGATGTGGTAACAGTTAAACCTGGTTACGGCCGCAATTACCTGCTTCCACAAAGAAAAGCCGTTCAGGCGACACCGGAAAATCTTGCTCTCCTTGAACAAAACAAAGCAGATATTGAAGCACGACGAGCCAAGGATCAAAAACGTGCCGAAGAAACAGCCAAAAATATCTCTGGCCTCACAGTTGTCATTGAACAACTAGCCGGTATTGATGAACGACTTTTTGGTTCAGTTACAACAGCTGATATCTGCACCAAGCTGGCTGAACTCAATGTTAACTTAGACAAGAAGCAACTTTTGCTGAACGAACCAATCAAGACACTCGGCGAAACAAAGATCCAGGTAAAAGTTGGTTTCAATGTGACTGCTGAATTTACACTGATCGTCGCTCCAATTAAAGCCAAATAATACCATCCTGTGCTATGGCATTTTTGTCGACTGGCACATGATATTGTTAAAGTCTTGCGCGCAAGACTTTGACGCTTTTCTGAAACCAGACACACCTTTGAGGCTTGACCTTCAAGGTGTGTTTTTGTTTAATGGTCCATGCCTTATTTATTGAGTTTTTTTCGCGCGGCCTGAATTCAAGGAACGACATGTACTTTTCAAGTCAACCAAGCAAGACTTCCTTTTTCAATTAATGATGAATGACTTCAAAAACATACCCGATCCCGCCAAATCAATAGCTTCCTCGGGAATTCCACCGCAAAATGTTGAAGCCGAACAGGCAGTGCTTGGATCAATACTCATAAAAGCCGATCTTCTTGGCGCGGTGATTGAAATCTTGAGTCCTCAGGATTTTTACAAAAATAATCATCGTCTTATTTATGAATCGATGATTGATCTGTTTGAAAAAAATGAACCACAGGACTTACTGACCGTCTCAAATTTACTCAAAAATTCTAATAAACTCGACCAGGCAGGCGGCCCAACCTATTTAGCTTCTTTAACTTCAATCGTTCCTGTAACCGCTAATGTAACCAGTTATGCTAAAATCATAAGGGAAAAATCTATCCTTCGTAGATTGATCTCTGTAAATACCAGCATTGCTTCCAGATGTTACGAAGAACAAAATGATATTGATGCACTTGTTGATGATGCTGAGCAGGCAATTTTTGATATAGCCGGGTCAAAGGACGATCAATATTTCACTCATGTGAAATCGATCGTTCCTCAGGCCTTTGCCACAATTGAACAACTTTATAAAAGAAAAGAACTCATAACCGGGGTGCCTACCGGTTATACGGAAATTGATAAAATGACTGCAGGCCTACAACGGTCCGATCTGATAATCCTCGCAGCCCGCCCATCCATGGGGAAGACCTCATTTGCTATGAATATAGCCCAGCATGCTGCACTTGTAGAAAAAATAGGTGTGGCAGTCTTTAGCCTGGAGATGTCAAAAGAGCAATTAGTTATGCGACTGATGAGCTCAGTCGGTCGCATAGATTCACAGCGAATAAGGACGGGTAAACTACACAATGAAGATTGGCCTAAACTGACCAGGGCAGTCGGTATGTTATCGGAAGCACCAATTTATATCGATGACACTGCCGCTATTTCTGTTTTGGAAATGCGGGCAAAAATCAGAAGACTTGCGTCACAGCACGACATAGGTCTTATTATTGTCGATTACCTGCAACTCATGCGCGGTCGAAATACAGAAAACAGGACACAGGAAATCAGTGATATTTCCCGTTCCCTCAAGGCATTGGCAAAAGAACATGGCGTACCCGTTATCGCTCTTTCCCAGCTTAATAGAGGGCTGGAAAGCCGGACTGATAAACGACCCATGATGTCTGATCTTCGTGAGTCGGGTGCAATTGAACAGGATGCCGATGTTATATGCTTTATCTATCGAGATGAAGTGTACAATAAGGCTGAAGATAATCCAGAAAGAGGATCAGCGGAAATCATAATTGGTAAACAGCGAAATGGCCCTACCGGCAGTGCTCGATTGACTTTTATCAAAGAATTTACCATGTTTGAAAATATGAGCAGCTATGATGAACAAGAAGGTTTTAACTAGATTTAACTGTTCGATTCCTAATATACCATTTTTGCTCAATAATAAGCATCTTCACAAAACTCTTTTGTTTTAAATATTAAATTTCACAAATGTATCTTGAGGCAACCAATGACCGAAGACAGCGCCGTTTCAAATAAGTATGATTTTAAAACCATCGAAAAAAAATGGCAGACACTGTGGGAAGATGGTGAGGTTTATAAGGTAACCGAAGACGAATCCAAAGAGAAATATTACGTTCTCGAAATGTTTCCCTATCCTTCCGGAAGGATACATATGGGGCATGTTCGTAACTACTCCATTGGCGATGTGGTTGCCAGATACAAACGAATGCGCGGTTTTAACGTTTTGCATCCAATGGGTTGGGACGCTTTTGGCCTGCCGGCCGAGAATGCCGCCCAAAAAAACAACACTCATCCCGCTACCTGGACTTATGGAAATATTGATTATATGCGCAACCAGTTGCGGCAGCTAGGCCTCTCGTATGATTGGGCTCGGGAGATAGCCACCTGTAATCCGAAGTATTATAGATGGGAACAGCTTCTTTTTATCGAAATGTATGAAAAAGGCATTGTCTATCAAAAAGTAACTACTGTTAACTGGTGCGAATCCTGTCAGACAGTTCTTGCAAACGAACAAGTCATTGATGGCACATGCTGGCGTTGTGACGATCCGGTTTATCCAAGAAAAATGAATGGCTGGTTTTTTAAAATTACCGACTATGCTGAGGAACTACTGCAAGATCTCGACCAACTGAAAGGATGGCCTGAAAAAGTCTTAACGATGCAAAAAAATTGGATTGGAAAATCCACAGGGTTGAACTGTAAATTTCCAGTCGATGGTTTGGACTGCACTATTTCTATCTTCACTACCAGGCCGGATACCATATTTGGCGTGACCTTTATGTCGATTGCTGTTGAACATCCACTTATCGAGACTCTTGTTGCCGGGACCGAAAAAGAAAAAGAAGTTTTTAAATTCACAAGAAGCATCATAAATGAAAAGCAACGCCAATCAGTCGAAACAGAGCCGGAAAAACAAGGTATATTTACCGGTCGTTATTGTATTAATCCTTTTAACGGCGAAAAAATTCCCATTTACGTCGCTAATTTTGTTTTGATGGAATATGGGACCGGTGCTGTTATGGCCGTACCAGCTCATGACCAGAGAGACTTTGAATTTGCTAAAAAATATTCATTAAAAATCACTCCCGTAGTTATTCCTGCCGAAGTTGATTTAGATCCCGAAACCATGGAGGAAGCATCCACTATTCCCGGTATTCTAAAAAACTCCGGTCAATTCAGTGGAATGGATTCCCTCGCGGCGCAATCGATCATAATCAACTACGCTGCAGAACACCAGATCGGATCGGCTCACGTCACATATAGACTAAGGGACTGGGGAATTTCCAGGCAACGTTACTGGGGCGCTCCTATTCCTATGATCCACTGTGAAACGTGTGGTATTCAGCCTGTACCAAAGAGCGAATTGCCTGTAGTGTTGCCGGAAGATACTGAAATGGGCACTGCGTGCCTGCCTTTACACCAACGACCCTCCTTTATTACGACTACTTGTCCGAAATGCGGTCAAGAGGCCAAAAGAGAAACGGATACCATGGATACCTTCATGGAATCTTCCTGGTATTTTGCCAGATATGCTTGTCCGAGACACACTGATTCCCCGCTCGATAAATCCAAAGCATCATATTGGCTGCCGGTAGATCAATATATCGGAGGTGTGGAACATGCGATTCTCCATTTACTCTATTCCCGTTTTTTTACAAAAGTCCTACGGGATCTCGGACATCTCGATATCGATGAGCCTTTTACTAACCTTCTGACTCAGGGCATGGTAATTAAAGATGGTACCAAGATGTCTAAATCAAAAGGAAATGTTGTCGATCCAAATGATCTTATTCTAGAATTTGGTGCTGACACCGTCAGACTTTTCAGCCTTTTTGCCGCTCCGCCTGAAAGGGACCTGGAGTGGAGTCCTCAGGGGGTAGAAGGGTCTTCTCGTTTTTTAAATAGAGTGTATAGACTGATTCTTTCCAACAAAAAGGTTCTCGATTGTTCATTGGAAATCCCTGAGCAATTGACTGAACAGGGAAAGATCCTGCATCGAAAAACCCATCAAACTATAAAACGGGTAACTGAAAATATTGAACATAATTTCCATTTTAACACAGCTATTAGTGCGATGATGGAACTCTTCAATGTTCTTTCAGCGTCTGTTGGACAGGAAGACCAAAAGGATGCCGATCCCCAGGTTATCCGACAGGCCATCTCCGTTCTATTGCTTTTGCTTTCGCCAATGGTGCCACATTTTGCTGCCGAGATGTGGGAGCAAATAGGCAACTCAGATTCCATCGAAACAAATCCATGGCCTGAATATGATGCTGAAGCTGCCAAGGAAGAATTGCTCACCATTGTTATTCAGGTCAACGGCAAAGTTCGTTCGCGTCTTGAGGTGCCTGCCGATGTTACTGATGATTTCCTGACAGAGAAAGCTCTGGCAGATGACAACACATTAAAATTTATCGATGGTAAAACGATTAAAAAGACCATTGTTGTGAAGAAGAAGCTTGTGAACATTGTTGTTTAATACGAGTTATTTACAAGATTCCCGAAAGCTTGAATAATCTGTAGAGTTACTGGAGATGAAAAGTGAAAAGACCTTGGCGGATTTTTCCCCTTATTGCTGCTGTGGTAATGCTTGTTACTGCCTGTGGATACCATAACCCGAACGTCTATACTGGTCCGTCCAAAACCATTTATCTTGCGGAATGGAAAAATAGAACCAGTGAACTGAGACTCAATTCAGAAATATATCGATCATTGACAAGGTGGTTCCAGAAAACGGGATCTATTTCCACCGTACGGCAGAAAGAAGGAGCTGACCTTATTCTTGCCGGAGAAATAGTTTTTCTTGAACTGCCAAGCTTATCGTATGGTGCTGATAATACAACCGCCGAAGTAAAAGTAAGACTTATGGTTCGCTATATTCTCAAAGAAATTGCTTCCAATAAAATTGTACTTGAGACACCCTCTGAAATATGGACCGAGGAATATCTGGTATCAAGAGCAAGCAGCACCTCTACTCTCGACAATGAAAGAAAGGCCCTGGAAACCATTATTGAGGACCTTTCTAAAAAAATCTATCAGCGTACTATCACTCTATTGCCAAAACTATAATCGCTCGTTAAAAAATTCTATCAAACAGGGCAAAAACCTTTGAAGTGTTTGCTCTGTTCTTTTGTGTGCTTTGCTATGCTTAAAATTGGTCATTTATCCTTTGACTCCCCTTTTGTTCTTGCTCCGCTAGCAGGATATTCCGACCTGCCGTTTCGGCTTCTTTGCCGTAACTTCGGCGCTGGATACTGCGTATCTGAAATGATCAGTTGCCATGGTCTTGTCTACCAGCAGACAAATACCTTAAGAATGCTCGCTTCTATTCCTGAAGAAAAACCTGTTTCATTTCAGCTTTTCGGTTCAGACCCGGAGATCATGGCAGATGCTGCCGAAATAATGGCCTCTTTGGGTCCGGATATGATTGATATCAACATGGGTTGTCCGGTCAAAAAAGTCACTAAAAGAGGGGCTGGAGCCGCCTTGATGACAGATCCCGGTCTGGCGGAAGTCATTCTGACGAAAATCGTATCAAGAGTATCTGTCCCGGTAACTGTAAAGATAAGATCAGGAAAAGACAGTCAATCAATCAACGCCCCTGTTTTTGCCAAAATGCTTGCAGATTGCGGAGCTTCGGCTATTACAGTTCATGCCAGAACATGGTCGCAGGGCTTTTCAGGTTACATTGACAAAGAGATTATAACACAAGTGAAAAAGGCAGTAACCATTCCTGTAATTGGTAATGGCGATATCCTTTCCTGCTTGGATGGCCGTCAAATGATCGAGGAAACCGGTTGTGACGGAGTAATGATAGGCCGCGGAGCCCTTGGTAATCCATGGATTTTCCAGGAGGCAGGTCGACCGCGGGATATTCACGAAGTCATGTTGGGCGCAAAAACCCACCTTGCTTTAATAGAGGAATTTCTGCCCGCTGACAAGGTACTTGGCTACATAAAAAACCATATGTGTCGTTATTTCAAAGGATTGCCTGGAAGCTCGGTACTTCGCAAAAATATTTTTTCTGCATCCGATCTTACCACCATAAAACAGCAGTTAGAGCCAACCAGTTGTCATTTGCATTAATTCCATTTTGTTCATTTTTCTAATATTTTTATTTTTTCAAGAAGTTCCTTGGCCTCTGTTTTCATTTTTTCAGGTAGAGTATCTGCGCGTAAGGCTTTTCTAATGTTTTGCTCGGCTTCTTTTATCCTGCCCTCGTAAAGATAGTATTTCCCAAGATAAAAACTCGAATTTCCGGACAATTTCTTATCGGAGGAAATCTGTCCCAATTCAAAATATACTTTTGAATATTCAGGTAATTCATAACTTACCCTCAAATAATATTTTTCAGCTTCACTTTTTTGACCGGTTCTATAAAGTAGCTTTGCCAATGAATACATAGCGTACATATCGGAACCATCCACCTCTAATGCTTTTCTGAGAGTGCTCTCGGCTTCTGCAAACTGCCCCGCTGCCAATTGGACATTTCCCTTGTCAACCTTGAGAAGGTTTTTGTCCGGGAAATAGCTGATGACTTTATCCAGCAGTTTCAAACTCCTACTAAAATCATTCCCATTTTTCGCTACCTGAGACAGACCATAATCGGCCATCACTTTAGTGAATTGACTGGAATGACTATCTGAGACTATACTTGCAAGAGATCTTTTAAGATCCTGTGCATCCAAAGCCTGGGAAAGAATCCGGTACTTAAAACGAAGAAATTCAAAATTATCAGCAGATTTTGTTGTCTCTTCAAGATGTGCCTGCTCAATATCCAGCAAGGACTCAATATAATTAAGACGTTCTTCAGGATTAGGGTGAGTTAAAAGATATTGTGGTGGCTTCTCACTCCGGTAACGGGCGATTCTTCGCATAGACTCAAGCATTTTAACTTGCCCTTCCGGATTCCTGTTGAGTTTTTTCATCCAGCCGTATGCTAAAAGATCTGCTTCTTCTTCATGTTGTCTACTGAAATGTAGGCTAAGACTCTGACCTGTTGCCAAAGCACCTGTCAAAAGAACCGGTGTTCCGGCTCCTCCAAAGGCTAAGGCCGCCAGAGCTAGACCTAAAGATGCAGCGGTTGTATATTTCCCCTTCTCCACTCTGGATGCGAGATGACGTTTTACGATATGGCCAATTTCATGGGCCACTACTGAGACAAGTTCATCTTCTGAGTTCATGGTGCTTATCAACCCGGAATGAAAAAATATTAGTCCCGATGGCGCTGCAAATGCATTGAATTCTTTGTTGTTTATTACAAAAAAATGATAATCAAAGTACTGAACGCCAGCTACCTCAAGAACACCTTGACCAAGTTTATTTATATACTGAGTGATATCAGGATCATCTATGAGATCAAAAGCTGAGCGAACGGAAAACAGTAATTTTTCACCAACTTCTCGTTCTTCTCCAATGGTGAATGCATTAACTGGAGTAATCGTATAAGACTGGAAAAATATTGTAATGAAAATCCAGATAAAACAGTTTCTTATTTTCTTTATTGAGCCTTTAGCCATTTAACTGTCCTTCGTAGTCCCTCGGTGGTTGTAACAATGGGTTCATATCCAAGGTCATTGCGGGCATTTTCTATTGAAAAATAGTGTGATTTTGCCAATTGTTCTGCCAGGAACCGTGTCATCTTTGGCTCTTTTTCTAATCCGGCAAATTTGTGAATCATCTCAAGGATACCACCAAGTCGATATGCAACTGGAAAAGACACTGCTGACTGAACCTTCTCGATGTTCATTACCGCAAATAATTCATTTATCCAATCCCAAAGATTCACCGGCTCTCCCTGACTGATAAAATATGGTTTTCCGGCTGCGGTTCCTTTTTCTGAAAGATTTTTTGCTGCAAGAATATGGGCATTAGCAACGTTATCAATATAAGAAATATCAACAAGGTTTAAACCCCTGCCCACTCTTTTAAGTAATCTTTTACGACCGCTTTCAAGTATTCTTGGGAAAAGATGTGGGTCTTCTGGTCCCCATATGAGATGAGGACGGATGGCGCAGGTCAAAAGAGCCGAGCTGTTGGCACCAAGTACCATTTTTTCTGCCATAACTTTACTTCTGGCGTAATGACAAAGATATTTGTCGGCATAAGGCAGATCCTCATTGCCTCCATTTATGTCGTTTCGATTAAAGACCACAGAAGGGGTGGAAGTGTAAACCAGCATGGGTACATTGTTTTTTCGGCAACTTTCAACGACAGCTTCGGTACCAAGTACATTGGTCGTATGATATTGTTTCCAAGTCCCCCATATTCCAGCCAGAGCAGCAACATGAAAGACAATATCGACTCCCAGGCTTGCACGGCTCATTATCCTGCTATCGCAGACATTGCCGACAATACATTCAACACCCATCGTCTCTATATCTTTATAATGGTGCCTTCCCAGAACCCTGGTTTCCACTCCTAATTCGAGCAACTTTTTGACTACTGCTTTACCAACGAATCCTCCTCCACCGGTTACCAGCGCCTTTTTTATCGGGAGGGAAAAATTTTCTTTTGTGCCCATATTGATAGTTTCTCGCGAAATATTTTTGCATTATGTCTGATATCTACAGGAAAACTGTTATGTATGAGAAAATATTCGATTTCCCGGGTGAGTTCAGATTGCCCTGCCCTTTCTTTCACCTCTTCTATCAGTCTTTCTTTGCTTATTGTTCGATTTTTTTTGGGCTCAACTATTATGGCAGGTACTGAAGCATCTCCCATACTCCCTTTTATACCTACCAATGCCGATCGGTATATGTCAGGGTGTTCATTTATTATTGCTTCACATGGGATAGAGAAAAGTGTCTTGTTTTTCGTCACTACCCTATGAGCTCTTCTGCCGCAAAACCAAAGTCGCTGATTCTGGTCAAGGTAGCCGACATCCCCCATTCTATGCCAGAATGTTTCGCCATCCTCTATCTTCGCCAGTTTCGTTTCTTGGGGATTATTCTGGTAAGCTCTTGTTACAACGTCTCCACGAACAATTATTTCGCCGATTTCCCCAACAGGTACCATCATTTTTTCGCTCAACTCCGAAAGAGGTTTATCGGAGATCGTAATGATTTTTATTTCAATACCGGGCAACGGCCTGCCTACACAGGTACCCTTCCCTAACCGACTTTGTTCCCACGTCTCAGATACAACCTCTCTCCCTTCAATTGAGACGATAGGCAAGCTCTCTGTTGCACCATAGGGAGTAAATATCATAGCATCTTCCGGCAGTATATCCCTCACCCTCATCATCAAACCGTAAGGGACCGGTGCACCTGCCATCAGAATCTTGCGGACGGAATTAAGGACGACCCCTTGCTCAAGACAATATCTGCTCACTTCATTCCAGATAGCGGGAGAGCCAAAGGAATAGGTCACCCGATATTTTTGGATGGAAGAAACAAATTTTTCAGGATCTACTTTGGCGGGTTTTGTGGCATCCATGTCCGGAATAACAGAGCATGCCCCAAGAGCTGCAGAGAACAAAGCAAAAAGTGGAAACGCAGGCTGATCCACATCTTCCTGACCAATGCTATAATATTCCTTTATTAAGCGCAGTTGCGCACTGAAAATTGAGTGTTCATAACGCACCCCTTTCGGAGGACCTGTAGAGCCTGTAGTAAATATAATTGCAGCAAGGTCTGTTTCTGTTGGTTTATATACGGGATACTCTGTACCGACTAATGGGATGTCTTTTGTTATATCAGGGCCAAAAACCCTGATAGAATTACCGCAGCAAAATGTTTTCTTAACAGTGTGAAATGGTTTTGGGAACATTTTAGAAAAGAGAATAGCTTTTGGAATTCCGATGAGAAATTTTGGTTGAACCCTCTCTATACATCGCAATAAATTTTTAAAGCCCATTCCAGGATCGATAAGAACAACAGGCGTACCAACCTTGAAAAGTGCCAGCGTCAGGCAGATGAAGTCAATTGAGGGAGTTACCATAAGAATGGTTACATCTCCGGCACAAATACCTTCAGAGGCGAAAAAATTCGCATATGCATCAGCTCTGCTGTCGAGATCGTTAAAAGAAATCTTCTTCCCGTTTCGGGCCTCTATCACAGCTATTCGCTCGCCTTGCTCTTTTGCGACGCAGGTAAAAGTCTCGGCTATATTTATTGCCATCACTTTTGTCCCAAATTATATACGAAAAAATGAGTCGAAAATCGGAACAAGCTCCACTTGCTTATCTTCGAGGATATAATGGCCCCCATCATGGAAATAATGGTTTTCAGCGTCAGGAAATCTTTTCTTCCATTCCTCAAAGAATGCATCATTGAAACAGAAATCACGCCCTCCCCATACAATAAGAAAGGGAATTGCTGCATCCCTCAAAAGAGAAAGCCGATTCTCTATATTAGCAAGGACTGCATAGCTTTTGTGACTGGGATCAAGCGGAATATCTTTGACAAAATTATAAACAGCCACTCGGTTGTTCCAACTATTGTAAGGGGCAAGATATGCTTTTGCGACATCCGGATCAAGTTTCTTTGTAACTGCCATAAATTGAGCTGGCCAGGCAAAACCATTAAACAACCTGACAATAATCTCACCCACTACCGGCAGGCGGCAAAGCTTTATTCTGCCTGGTATTCTATTGGAACGAAAGGCAGCGGTGTTCATCACTACGATTTTCTCAATGTTATTGACGTGGTTAACGGCACATCCTATTCCTATTGCACCACCCCAGTCATGGACAACCAATGAAAAACGACAAATTTGCAGGTGAGTGAGCAAATGCTCCAAATTCTCAATGTGCTGCGCAAGACAATACGAATAGTTCTGCGGTTTATCTGAAAGACCGCAGCCCATATGGTCAAGAACAATAACACGATGATTTTCGCGTAGCTGCGCAATAAGATGCCTGAAGTAATAAGACCAGGTAGGGTTGCCATGGACCATTACAACAACCGGCCCTTCTCCTTCATCTACATAATGCAGTCGTCCACCGTCAAGTTGAAGGTAGCGGGATGTGAATGGATATTCGGGATACACCTTTTTAGGCACCATTTGAAAAATTATTCAATTATAACAGAGAAAATTAGCCTCACACAAACGTGTAAACTTATACTCCAGGCAATTCGAGTGTCAACTGTTTATCGTGCTAACCTACATTTCTCCTGAACATTATGTCGTTATAAGCTTTTCATTCCAGTACGTTCAGCAGGGCTAGCGAAGTCTTCCGAATTTGCACAATGTTCATGAACGATGCGGGCTTAATGTTTTGGATACTCTTTTCGTTTTTTTTACAATTTGACGAAGACCATGCAATAATTGTCAAAGATAAGAAAAATTCCTATCTCCCTATAATCTAAGAGTTATTTGTAATATTCTGTTGCTATTAGATGATAAACATGCTAAACGAATTATTTGTTGTGATACAAATAACTTGTATTAACGAATTTATAACAGCCTTAAAGAATTTATTTTTCTTAACAGTAAGGAGGCTTTTGTAGTATTCGGACGCAACAAAACGATGTCTGACCAGTGAGTGGTCGGAAACATATTAACGGTTCTAAATTGAACTGAGCAGAAAAAAGGAGTGGTACAATGGCAGAAGGAACAGTGAAGTGGTTTAATGACGCGAAAGGTTTTGGCTTTATAGAACAGGATGGCGGACAAGATGTTTTTGTACATTATTCCGCTATCAAAACTGAAGGCTTCAAGTCCCTTGAAGAGGGTTCTCGAGTATCCTTTGAAATTGTCGATGGTCCAAAAGGTCCTGCTGCTGATAATGTTCAGAAAATTTAATAATTGTTAATATAGTTATCGGTCCCGGCCAACAAAAATAAAGCAGGGATTCATAGCAATACCCCTCAAAGAGGTCTTATCATGACCCAAGAGGGGGAAAATATTTTTTAAAGTCTTTTCCTGTTTCTTGTTTTTTCCACCCCTCACCCATGCTGTGAGGGGGACAAAACTGAGTGACAAATATTCTGGAATAAGAGACTAAAAAGCCCCATATGCATTTTCAATGGGGCTTTTTCTTTTACATTGAAACAAGAGGAAGATACTCAGGGTTCCACCTAATTCTGTCGATTATAGTCCTCATTCTTGTTTCATCATTATTATGCTGAAAATCCGAATAAACACAGGGTCTGCTCACACCTCTTTTTACTGCACACATCGCTACTGCTAAAGCAACTCTTTTTGCCACTTTACGAATATCATTAATCGGTGGTACCAGCCTGCCTCTTTCCAGTTGTTCGTGGGACATCATGTCAGAAATGGCTGTGGCTGCTACCGTAAAAAATTCAGGCAGCACTTCTCTGGCACCGGATACCAAAACTCCTAATCCAACTCCTGGAAAAACAAAGGCATTATTGCATTGCCCGATATGGCAGGCATTCTCTAATGTTTCAACAGTGGTACATGGGTTACCTGTCGCAATAAGAAATCCTTCTTCACTCCATTTACTAATATTTTCACAGAACACCTGTGGAGTAGAAATATGCTGGAAAAGAGGCAATATAAGAGGGCGTTTGGTATTTTTTTTAATTTCCTTTAAAGCCTCTTTGTTAAAAAAGAAATCCTGTCCAGTAGTGCCAATCAACATGGTGATCCCTGCTTCTCGAATGATACCGGGAATGTCGATTCTGTCGATTTCTTTAAGCCATGGATGAACAGCTTTATCTTTAGCAAATTTCTTTTTATAGAGTTCCTTGTTACTCGAACTGACAATCAGACCCTTTGAATCAATCATGAAAATGCGATTCAATGCTTCACGTTCGGAAAGGCCCTCTTCGACCATGCCTTTAAGGACTTGTTCCCCTATTCCTACACCTCCAGCACCACCTCCATGTATGAGAATTCGCTGGTCGGCTAGTTTTTCGTTTTTAATTTTAATTGCTGATAACATGGCAGCCAGGGCTATTGCACCGGTGCCTTGAATATCATCATTAAAAGAGATGAGTTCATCAACAAAAGCATCACGAACACTAAAGGCATTTTGTTGAGAAAAATCCTCCCACTGGCAAAGAGCATTGGGAAATACATTTCTAAATGCTCTGACAAATCTGCCGATAAAAGATAGATATTCTTCACCTTCTAAGCGCCTGTGACGCCAACCAAGATACTTGTTGTCGGCCAGAAGTTTTTCGTTATTGGTGCCTACATCAAGAGAAATCGGTAAACAGTGCCAAGGAGCTATTCCTGCGCCTTGGGTATACAGCATCAACTTGCCGAGGCAGACGGCGATACCGCCAGCACCCTGATCCCCTATACCAAGCACTCCCTGGTTATCAGTGACCACCGCAACCCTGATGTCCCGATGGACGAATCTTCTCAAAATATCTTCTGCACCATCTATATTGCCGGGATAAAAGTGAAGACCGTTGGCTTGTCTGAACATTGAGGAATATTTCTGAACAGCCAGGCCGATAGTAGGCGTGTAAATTATTTTAATGTAGCTTTTTATGTCACTTTTAATAAGAGCGTGGGCGAGAGTAGCGTTCCGATCAAACATTGAACGAATGAAAATAAACTTTTCTATGTCATCAACCTTCTCATTGACCTTCATCCGGGAATTTTCAACCTGCTCCTCAAGATTTCTAAGTCCGGGAGGAAGAGTTGCCTCCAGTGCAAGCGATTTCCTTTCTTCCTGGCTGAAGGCTGTCCCTTTATTTATATAACTGCAGGATCGAGCGGCTGCCCCATTGGCATAAACAATAATTTCGCGTGTATTTCCATACTCATCGTATTTGAATCTATACAAATTTGTAGACATACTCAGCCCCCTTCGTCTCAAAATAAAATTGTGCAATTGACAAGTACTCTTCCCTGCCCCATAATGCTCATCCATGGAACCATGGAAAAAAATTTTACAAAACAGCATAACTTCTATTGAAAGCCTTCAGGAGCATTGGGATTGTGATAGTAACGCATTACCCGAGGTAATAGCAAACTTTCCAATGCGGATTAATCCATATTTTTTAAAATTAATCCAGTCGCCCGGCGATCCGATTTGGAAACAGGCTGTACCCGATATCTCTGAGTTGAATGATCAAGTATGTGAAGACGATCCCCTGAACGAAGAAAACCTGAGTCCGGTACCAAATTTGGTACACAAATATCCAGATAGAGTTTTGTTTCTTGTTTCAAATAAATGTGCGATGTACTGCCGATTCTGCACGAGAAAGCGTAAAGTCGGAACCAATAAAATGAACATCAGCCCCAAAACGCTGATTGCCGGCTATGACTATCTAAGACAGCATCCTGAAATTAGAGAAGTTCTTATCTCGGGCGGTGATCCACTTCTTCTGCTTGATGAGGAAATAACTGAGATTTTAAAAAGCCTTCGATCAATACCATCCATAGAGATCATTCGCATCGGTACCAGAGTACCCTCGGTGCTACCTATGAGAATAACCAATGATCTCGTTGCTATTTTAAAATCCTATCATCCCCTGTATATCAACACCCACTTTAATCACCCGAATGAAATTACTGAAGAATCAAGCCTGGCGTGCACAATGCTCGCCGATGCCGGTATACCGGTTGGCTGTCAGACGGTATTATTAAAAGGCGTCAATGATAATGCAGAAACTCTCAAAAAACTTTTTCTCGGCCTACTGAAAATTCGGGTAAAGCCATATTACCTCTTTCAAGCTGATCTTACCAAAGGAACCAACCATTTCCGTACGTCAACCGCAACAGGAATCGCGATAATGAGACAACTTTATGGTCATATTTCAGGCATGGCCATTCCGACATATGCCCTTGACGGACCAAAAGGCGCAGGAAAAATCCCCCTTTCGCCAGAATACATTTTGCAAAAGGGCGAGACTCTTATTTTCGAAAATTATAAAGGAAAAGTTTGCTCTTACCCTGAAGCAGGCTAAAAAAATCTGGCCTCTTAACCGGTTGAACTGAGTGGCGTATATTTAAGAAAAAGTATCTAAAAAAAGAGACTTTTATGTGCAGCGTCTGAAATAGCCACTACCGCGGGATGCCTGATAATTCGCTCCACAGAAATAGCATAAAATCTCTCTCTGATTTTATCCGTACGTCCGATAACTTTCACCTGATACTGCCGTTCAACTTCTTGCTCAATAATTGTTGGTGCCATGAAAACACCTTCACCGGCCTGTCCAAAAACTGTTAATAATGCATTGTCATCAAATTCACCAATTATTACTGGGCGAACTCCAATTCTATCAAACCACTGGTCCGCCATCCCACGCAATGAACTCATGGGCATTGGCAGCAGCATGGGAGAATTATCAAGAGAGAACGGGAAATTATTTTGAAGTTGTTTGGCTAGTTTTTCAACGCCAAAAAATGAAACACCGCATTCACCTAAAAGGTGGTTGTAAGCTTTGATACTTAAACTCGAACGAAGCGGGGTCTCAGTCAAAATTACGTCAAGTTTATGTAAGGCCAATTCGGCGAGAAGTTGTTCATCTTTGCCTTCATGACAAACCAATCGAATTCTTTCCGGCAGCTTTCCAGCCGGTTCAAGAAGTTTTAGCGCTACAAGTTTAGGTACTACATCAACAAGACCGACTTTTAATGATAATGGACCGGATACAGTCTTCCCTTGAACAGAGTCCATCATTTCTCTGCCCAAGGCAAATATTTCATCGGCGTAGCGATAAACCAGATGTCCCATATCTGTAGGCTCAAGACTTCGCCCAACCCGTTTGAAGAGTTTTGCTCCTAATATTTCTTCAAATTTTGATAATTGGGCACTTACAGTTGATTGAGCCAAGCTGAGCTTGCTGCTGGCAGCAGTAATGCTGCCTTCCTGCATGACAGTCCAAAAATAAAACAAATGATTGTAATTAAGCCATTCCATAATTTAGTTATTTAAAATTAATAATGTATCGTTTAGTAACATAACGTATCGGTTCGTTTAATTCGAACTATCATACCATATTTATCTACTTGACCTAATCCTTTTTTAGTTTTACGTTCAGTTCTTAATTTTTTTTTATAAGCAGAACCTGTCACTATGATTCGAGGGCAGGTTTATTCAATAGCTGTGGACAAACGACCCCAGCATGGGCCGAGACTGCCAGCATAATTATGCTGCAGCATTTATATAACAAAAAAAATCAGGAGTTCTGCAATGAGTAGATTGAGCATTTTCTGTTTTACCACAGCCCTTTTTGCCTTACTTGGAGCTTGTGGTGCAGCCTTCGCGGCTGCTCCGGGAACCGCCCTGGAGACACTGGATTTAACCACCCACATAGGTGGATACATCGCAATAATTGTCTTTGTCGTGGCATATTTTTTCGTCATGCTGGAAGAGGTTACTCACATGCGGAAATCCAAACCTGTCATGCTGGCCGCGGGTATCATATGGGGTATAATTGGGTTAATTTATGCAATGAATGGTATTGACCATTCAGCAGAGGTGGCTATTCGACATAATATTCTCGAATATGCAGAGCTTTTTCTCTTTCTGCTTGTTGCCATGACGTTCATTAACAGTATGGAAGAACGCCAGGTGTTCGAGGTACTCCGGGTAAAGTTGGTCAATGCAGGCTATTCTTTCAAAAAATTGTTTTGGATTACCGGCCTTCTCTCCTTTTTCATATCTCCTATAGCAGACAACCTGACAACAGCTCTACTCATGTGTGCCGTGGTAATGGCTATTGGTAAAGATGATAAGAAATTTATAGGACTGGCTTGTATTAATATTGTTGTAGCTGCTAATGCCGGAGGGGCCTTCAGCCCGTTTGGTGATATTACTACTCTAATGGTATGGCAGAAAGGCATTGTCCAGTTCCAGGAATTTTTAGTTTTATTTGTACCTTCAGTGGTTAACTGGTTGATTCCGGCTGCAATAATGAGTTTTGCAGTCGAAAACAAGCAGCCGGAAGCAGGCTTGGCGGATTTGAAGTTAAAACGTGGTGCATTTGTGATAATTGGTCTTTTTCTCTGGACCATCGCTACTGCTGTCAGCTTCCATAATTTCTTAAAGCTTCCACCTATGGTCGGCATGATGGCTGGCTTGTCACTCTTGAAAATGTATGGGTTTTACCTGAACAAAACCCACGTTAAAAGCCGCAAAACCTATGATCCGAAAAAAGCAGAAGAACGAATAGGGCAGATTGTTCCTTTCGATGTTTTTGCCAAAGTTGCACGGTCTGAGTGGGATACACTGCTTTTCTTTTATGGAGTTATTCTTTGTGTTGGCGGTCTCGGTTTCATGGGATACCTGGGACTCGTCTCTAATATGATGTACCTTGATTTGGGTCCGACAACTGCTAATGTTCTGGTAGGTTTTCTCTCTGCAATCGTCGACAACATTCCGGTAATGTTCGCAGTTTTGACTATGATGCCCGACATGTCCCACGGTCAGTGGTTACTTGTAACATTGACAGCGGGAGTTGGAGGAAGCATGCTATCAATTGGGTCTGCTGCAGGCGTAGCGCTCATGGGTCAGGCCAGAGGTAAATACACATTTTTTGGTCACCTCAAATGGAGTCCGGTAATTGGTTTAGGATACGCCGCGAGTATTTATACTCATTTTTTAATCAACGGACACCTGATGTAACTGAATCGTGTCTTTAGACTCACTTCTACAAGGCGTGTTAAATGATTTCCTTCATCCCTGATGCGCCTTGTATTTCAATCCCCCCTTTACCCAATTTGGCACGTGATGTTAGGCTTTGGGTATCTTTGTAATCCTCATTCTTTCCTTTTCTTGGAAAACTTGATAATGATTTCTAAAAAGCAGTATAATGTATGTAACCTCATTAAATCGGAAACACGCCAGAACTCAGCACAAGGATTGTAAGCGCTGTTATTTTTTTTCTTTACCAGGATATTCTTTTTAATCCCTATCAGTTGAGGGGACTGAACTGAGTGGCAGCTTTTCTGGGGGAAGGCCATAAAGTAACGAACCTCAAAGAATCAACAAAACTAAAAATAGTCATGAATAAAGAAGAATTACTGCGAAGCATTCTTCAGTCAGATGAATTGCCTACTCTACCGACTGTTGCTTCAAAACTGATTACACTTACCTCTAAAGAAGATACTACCCTGGCTGACATCAGCGATTTGGTATCACAGGACATATCTCTTTCAGCGAAGATCCTGAAAGTGTCCAATTCCGCCTTTTACAGTTTTCCTCAGCAGATAGGTTCGATCAAACAAGCTGTCAGTATACTGGGAATGAATGCTGTTCGTAGCCTGGTGCTCTCATTTTCCTTTTTGACAATGAAAGCAGGTAAGATCGAAAGCCGTTTTAATTTTGAGAAGTTCTGGGAAAAATCGCTTGCTTCAGCAGTTACGGCAAGACTCATCTTAGAACATGTAAAAGGTGCGGACACAGAAGAAGTTTTTGTATCAGGGCTCTTGCAGAATTTAGGAGAACTTATCCTGGCGAGGTCATTTCCTGAAGAGTATGACAAGGTTCTTCTAGCTGTCGAAGAGAATAAACAGGATATCTTTGAAGCAGAAGAAAGCATTTTTGGAGTTAATCATACTGTAGTAGGGACAGAAGTTGCCAAATGCTGGGGGTTCCCAGAAGTGCTGCTGGTTCCCATTGAAAATCATCATCACCCCGATCAATATACCGGCAATAATGCGGGTATTCGATCTACTATTCGAGCTGTCTATCTTTCTGATCTTTTAGTCAATATTCTTTATTCAGATAAACCGGAAATATACCATAAGAAATTCAGAAAAGAAGCGGGCAAGATGCTCGGATTGACATCAGAAAGCATCGAAGCGATTCTTGACCAGGTACATACCAAAGTAAAAGAAGCAGGGACTTATTTTAATCTCAAAATTAAAACCACCAAATCCGTGCAGGAAATCCTTCAGGAGGCCAATATTCGATTGAGTCTGATAAATCTGGATTATGATCAGATGAACAAACAACTTATCCAGGCAAAAATCCATCTGGAAAACCTTACCAGGGAACTGGAACAAAAGAATAAAATACTCGATAATCTAGCAAACATTGATGGCCTGACCGGAGTATATAATCATAGGTATTTCCAGAATATCCTAGACCAGGAGATCAACAGGGCATTGCGGCACAATACCCCAATCGCTATTTTACTGATTGATATCGATCACTTTAAAAAGGTGAATGATACCTATGGTCATCAGGTTGGTGATTTCATTCTATCAGAATTCTCTAAGATAATTCAGGCCAATATAAGGAAATACGATATCCTGGCTCGGTATGGCGGGGAAGAGTTTGTGGTTGTACTTCCAGAGACGAATACCGAGGACGCTCTCAGTGTTGCTGAAAAACTTCGATCAATTATCGAATTGAATTCATTTGAGGATAGCCGAAAATCATATCAGATAACAGCCAGTTTCGGTCAATCAGGCTGCACGCCTGCTGCAGAAACTAACTTCAACAAAGACACTTTAATTAATCAAGCCGATCAGGCTCTTTATGAGGCAAAGGAAAAAGGCCGTAACAAAGTGATAAGCTTTAGTCCGAAAAAGAAATGGTTTACTTTCTGAGTTAAAAGTTTCAAGAATCACATCATGTTCTCAGGATCTACATCTATTGACAGGGTGCATTGCCTTCCGACCAGTTCCTGGCGCGCCCCGTTTATAGCTGTGCAAAGAGCATGCATCTGATCGGTCTCCTTGCCTTTTAAAAGAATTTGCCACCTATAGTTGTCTTTGATCTTGTCAAGTGGCGAAGGAGCCGGACCCAGGGTCTCTATTTGGAGGTTTTCCTTTTTAGCCGATTGCCTGCAAAATTTCGCAAGTCGAACCGCTGTTTGCTGGACCTCGTTTTCAACCCTTCCCTGGAGGCGAAGAGCAGTTAATCTTAAGTAGGGTGGAAAGGCCGGATGTTGCCTCAGTTTCATTTCGTGCGCAAACATCTTGCCATATTGGTGATCCCTGGAATATACAATAGCGTAATGATCCGGCCGCATTGTCTGGATGATAACTTCACCAGGTTCATCCCCTCTTCCTGCCCTGCCGATGACTTGAGTTATTAATTGAAATGTTCTCTCCGCTGCTCTGAAATCGGGCATACTCATTCCGCCATCCGCCCAGACGACACCAACCAGTGTTACGTTCGGAAAGTGATGTCCCTTGGCAATCATCTGTGTTCCAATCAGAATATCAATTTCACCGGCATGCATTTGAAAGAGAACAGAAAGAAATTTTTTTCGATCGGAAGCCGTATCTGAATCGAGCCTCTTGATCCTTGCTTCGGGGAACAGCTCCAGGACTTCCTCTTCAACGCGTTCCGTACCAAATCCAGCAGGAACAAGGTCGGCGGAACGGCACTGTAGACAGACAATTTTACTCGTTGTTGAATAGCCGCAATAATGGCAGATAAGTTTATTTTTACCTTTGTGCAGAGTGAGGGAGACATGACAATGACTACACTGTACCGGCGTCCCGCAATCGCGACATAATACCACTGCAGAAAAACCTCTCCTGTTCAGCAGCAGGATGCTTTGTTTGCCTTTTTTCAGATTCCCGGTCAACTTCTCCTGCAATTCCTGTTTGATTATCCCTTTGATACTTTTTGACTGATTTTTATTCAGATCGACGAGAGTGACAACAGGCATTGTACTGTCCCCTACCCTGTTTTTCATGGTAAGCAGCGTATACTTTCCAGATTGTGCATGCGCATAACTGGTAACGGAAGGGGTCGCCGATCCCAGGATTACAACAGCATCATGATGCTTTGCCCTCAATACGGCAATATCTCGTCCATGATAGCGGAAACTATCATCTTGCTTAAAACCAGCATCATGTTCTTCGTCGACAACTATTAAGCCAGGATCTTTAAATGGGGCAAAGAGAGCAGACCTGGCACCTATAACTACTTTTGCCTTACCGGTAAGGGCCAGGTAGAATTGATCAAACTTTTCAGCAGCCGACATTCCTGAATGGAGCAGCACGACTAAATCCCCAAATCTTGAAATAAGATGAGCTTCTAACTGGGTGGCCAAAGCTATCTCGGGGACCAGTATTATCACGTCTCTGCCGAGAGCAAGGGTTTCTTCTGCTGCTCTCAGGTACACCTCTGTTTTGCCGCACCCTGTCACTCCGTGCAGGAGGAAGGGACCATACTTCTTTGTTCTAATGGCTGTTTTCAGTTTGTCAAATACTACTTGCTGCTCATTTGTAAGACAATCGGGGCGAGGATAATGTTTCAACTGTTCTCCAAAAGGACTTCGAAAGACCCTTTCTTTAGAACGTACGACAAACTGTTTTTCCTCGAGTGTGATCAGTGCTTTTGCCGCACCTGAATAATCCGAGCGTAAATCCTTTAAGGAAATAGTTTCACGGTTGGTTTTTCGACTACGATGCTGAAGATTATACAGGGTTTTGACTTCTGAGAGTTTCAGCTCAACTCCCGACTCCCGGTTAACTTTTTGCTGAATCTGCTTCAGTCCTTCTCCGCTTATATCAATTTCACCTAGAGGAAACGGATATTTGGAAGTTAAGGCGTAACAGATTTCACTCTTTTCCCGAACGCCATCATTGGCCATGACATTAATGACATTAACTGCATCGCTTTCGAGAAGATGAGCAATAAAGTTTTTTCCTTTTCGATCAGAGAGAATTTCTGCAGTTTCTAACGGGCCTAGCTCCCCCTGTGAGATGAGTTTTTGCCCCCATTGAGGTACGACTTCGTCAAAATAAGATTCAAACTGATCAGGTTTTGTCGTTAATCTAAGCTTATTTACACTCTTTGGCGCTAGTCCGCCAGGCAGGGCTGTTTTGATGACCAGCCCCAGCGGGTAATGGTAATAATTTGCCAGCCACTTGTAGAATGACACACTGTTCTCATGAAAGAGTGGATACTCATCGAGAAATTTATTGATTTCCCGAATTTTATATGATGTGTTTTCCAAAGGTGGCATGACGTCAAGAACATAACCGGTCACCTTTCGCTTTCCTAATGCTACCAGAACACGTCGGCCGATAATTTTATTTTGATTATCGGCCTCATGTTTATTGCTGGAAAGGCAGTATGTCAATGTCTGTTCAAGCGGCACAGCTACTGCAACTTCCAGATGGATCATAAAGTTGAAACTACTTTTTTGAGATGCTCTTGCAACTGCTTACCAAGTGCGGGGTGCCTGAGTCCATAGGCGATAATTGCTTTCAGGTAGCCCATTTTATCTCCGGCATCAAATCTTGTCCCTTCAAATTCCTGAGCATACATTGCTCTTTCCCTGGTGAGGGACAATAGAGCATCAGTCAATTGAATTTCTCCCCCGTGCCCTGGTCTCGTCGTGTCCAGTATATTAAAGACTTCAGGCATCAAAATATATCTGCCAATGATAGCCATATTTGAATCTGATACACCAGGCGCGGGTTTTTCAACCATCCGGGTAACTTTATATGTTCCATCTCTCTCTGTCTTTTGGCCTTCCACAATACCGTACTGTGAGGTTTCTTCCAACGGCACCTTCTGAATGGCGACGATTGATTCTCCTACTTCCTCAAAGAGATCAAGTAATTGTTTGGCACAGGGCGTTTTGCTCAGGACCATATCATCACCGAGTAGGACCATAAATGGCTCATCTCCGACGACATTGCGCGCAGTCCAGATCGCATGCCCCAGACCAAGTGGTTTTTTTTGTCGAACGGAGACGATATCTATCAAATTTGAAATATTGTTGAGTTCTTCCCCAAGAGTTGTTTTATTCTTTTCTTTCAGTACGGAATCAAGATGAAAATTGTAATCAAAATGATTTTCGATCGCCGATTTACCCTCACTGGTAACAAAAATTATCTGATCAATCCCAGAGGCAACGACTTCTTCCACTATGTATTGTATAGTAGGACGATCTACTATTGTGAGCATTTCCTTGGGAATAGCTTTTGTAGCCGGGAGGAATCTGGTCCCGAGACCTGCAACAGGAATGACCGCTTTACGAACTTTCATATAAACCTCATTGTTTAAATAACAGAAAACCAGATGGTATGTTACAACCCAGGCAAACATCTGGCACAGATTTAACACACTTTAAAGACGACATCTATTTTTTAATGAAATTATTTTATCCTGATAACCTCCCGATAAACGAACACAAAAATATTATCATAGACGCGATAAGTCAACACCAGGTTGTTGTTATTGCAGGTGATACCGGCTCGGGAAAAACGACTCAATTGCCTAAAATGTGCCTGGAGGCACTTCCCGATAATGAATTGCTCATTGGTTGTACCCAACCAAGGCGCATTGCTGCATCTACCGTCGCATCCAGGGTCTCAGAAGAGTTAGGGGAGGATGGAAATATAGTTGGATACAAAATTCGTTTTCATGATTACACCACCCCCGCGACGAAGATCAAATTTATGACCGACGGAGTTCTTCTTGCTGAAACACGACAGGATCGTCACTTATCAAAATATGGTGTCATAATAATTGATGAAGCCCATGAAAGAAGCCTCAATATCGATTTTCTGCTTGGTTACATTAAGCAGCTTTTACATCGCCGCAAGGATCTCAAGGTTATCATAACTTCGGCAACCATCGATACCGAGGCTTTCGCCAGCCATTTTTCCGGCGCACCGATCATCACCATTTCAGGAAGAACTTATCCTGTCACCCTCCGTTACAATCCGATTGAAGAAAATGTCTCCGGTGAAAAGGATGGCGAACTTGAGCATTGCGTGCAAACTGTCTATGACCTGTTTACCCGGGAACCGAAAGGAGATATTCTTGTTTTTTTACCGACTGAACGAGATATTCGAGATTGCTGTCAACTGCTTGAAAACAAAATCCCCCAAGCCGTAATCCTGCCGATTTTCGGCAGACTGCCCGCAGCAGATCAGCGAAGGATTTTTCAGAACTTTAATCAGGTAAAGATCGTTGTTGCCACCAATGTCGCCGAAACGTCAGTCACAGTTCCAGGAATCAGATATGTTGTCGACAGCGGTCTGGCCCGTATTTCTTATTACAATGTGCGCGCTAAAACAACAAGTCTGCCGGTAAGTAGAATTTCCAAAGCAAGTTGCGACCAGCGAAAAGGTCGGTGCGGTCGTGTGGCCCCCGGAATCTGCATTCGTCTGTACTCTGAAGAAGATTTCAATGACCGCCCGGAATACACACTGCCGGAGCTGAAACGCTCAAATCTTGCCGAAGTTATTTTACAGATGATTTCACTTGAACTCGGCGACCCTGGAAATTTTCCATTTGTAGATCCGCCCTACAAAAACGCCGTAAGGGAAGGCTACAGATTGCTCCGTGAGCTGGGTGCAATTGATGACAAAATGCAGCTGACTCAGCGGGGACGGATCATGGCGGACCTCCCTATTGATCCCTGTATCGCAAGAATCATTATCGAAGCAAAAGATAATAATTGTCTACGTGAAATTAAAATAATCTCAGCGGCACTTGCTATCCAGGATCCACGAATACGCCCGGCTGATCAGGAAAAAGAAGCTGATGCCGCTCAGAAGGTATTTGGCCACCCCCATTCCGATTTCATGGTGCTTCTCAATATATGGAGTCAATATCACAACGCAGAGAGCAACACTAAATCATGGTCTAAATTGAAAAAATACTGCAAGACACATTTTTTATCTTTTCAGCGAATGCGGGAATGGTTTGATCTTCATACCCAGTTAAGCAGGATTATAGACAGAAGGCCTGAATTTAATGATAACTCATCTGACGCTTCCTACGAACAAATTCATAAATCTTTTCTGGCGGGTTTCCTGCGAAATCTGGCCCGGAAAAAACAAGGTCACCTTTATCAGGGCACACACAATAAAGAACTAATGATTTTTCCTGGTTCTCATCAATTCACGACAGGGGGACAATGGCTCGTAGCAGCATCGTTTATGGAAACGACCAGGCTCTATGCACTCACTGTGGCCACCATTGAATCCGAGTGGATTGAAGCTGTGGCAGAACATCTCTGTAAATATTCCTGGTCCAGTCCCCATTGGCAGAAAAAAACCGGCCAAGTCATTGCTGATGAAAAAGTTTCTCTTTTCGGCTTGATTATCACTACCGGACGGAAAGTGAATTTCGGCAAAAGGAATACAAAGAATAGAGGTGAAGCTCGAGAAATTTTTATCCAGTCAGCACTCGTACAGGGTGAGCTTAACGGTTCTTATTTTTTTCTTGACCATAATCTTGCCCTCATACAAAAATGGCAAGATGCCGAAGAAAAACTGCGGGTGAGAAATATCGTAGCCGACGAACTGACCCTGTTTGCTTTTTATGCAGAAAGAATACCAAATGAAGTCTATGATCAAACGACCTTCAATAAATTTTTACGGAAAAAGAGAAATAAAAACTTTCTCCTGATGAACGACGATGATGTCGTAATGCGTAAACCTGAAGATAAAGAACTGGTCGATTTTCCCGTTACTCTTTCCATTGGCAGCATGCAGATACGGTTGGAATACCACTTTGAACCCGGCTCCGACATGGACGGCGTCACCTTTCGTCTTCCATATGATTTTGCTCGTACTGTTTCTCCAGAATTTTTTGAATGGCTCGTCCCCGGCCTGCTCCATGAAAAATTAACCTTCTTACTCAAGGCACTTCCCAAAAGTATCCGAAAAAAACTGGTGCCGATCGGTGATACTGTGAACAGGTTGCTGGATGATATGAATTTTGGTTCCGGTTCTTTATTTTCCTCTCTCGAAGCCTCTATATTGAAACAATTCAAATTTCTGATTCACCGTTCCGACTGGTCCGACAATCTTTCTCTTCACCTACAGCCTCGCTTTCTTCTCTTCGATGCAGCCGGCAAGGAAATATGTACCGGCCGTAATCTGCGGGAACTTCTGGTTTTACCCGGCGGTAATAAGATCCCGATACAAAAACCAACACTGAACAAGACAGAACAAGACATTATTCATCGTTGGGACGGCACCACACATACCAATTGGAATTTTGCAGAACTGCCTCATCAAGTTCCAACTTTTACACCGCAAGGTGAGGTTGCAGGCTTCTTATATTCAGTCCTCATTGCTCAACCGGAAGACAGATGTGTTAGGGTTGCATTTGAAAAAGATAAAAAGAAAGCCGAGAATCTCACCAGGCAAGGCACGCTGTATCTCTATACGCTGCAATTCACAGATCAATACAAAGCATTGAAAAAATTATGTACGACGACACTTTCAGGACCATCTTCTATCTGGTTGATGAGCATCGGTAAAACAAGAAAGGAGGTGATCGACAAACTGCTTGAGTGCATTCTTATTTCACTTTTTGGCCCGATTCCCTCTGAAATTGTTTCTGAAGAAACATTCAATTTACATATCAAGGAAATGAAGGACCGTGGACTTTATGCAGCTGGCCAGGAAATCTGTCATGCTCTCATGGCTGTTGTTCGAAAAAGACGAACTGTACAGGAGACTATATCAAAAATATTTTCCCAAAAATCCAGGAAATTTGCATTTCCCGCGGGCAAGGAAGCTGATTTTCAAAACCACCTGAATGATATTTTTCCAGCTAAACTCCTAAAGGATAGTGAGCCGGTTGATTTCAATAATGTCGACAGGCAGTTGCAGAGTCTTATCATACGACTCGAAAGGTTCCATGCCAGCCCTGGAAAAGACGACCAAAAATCAACGCAGATTAACCCTTATCTGCATAATCTGCATCAGCTTATGGAAAGAAAAGAGGAATTATCAGGAGAAGCTTTCGAGCAAGTACTTCGGTTTCAATATATGGTAAATGAGTTCAGAATTTCTGTTTTTTCTCCAGAGATAAAAACTAGAGAACCGGTTTCACCCAAGAAACTTGATCAACAATGGAGATTGACACTGGCTAAGTGTTGAGTGTGTAATGAATAAAGTTATTGTAGGAGTATTAATCTGCCTGTTGTCATTAATTTTGATGCACAGCGGTAATGCCATCATTGGCATTATTGGATTTGTTGCAGGAATTATCCTTATGAATAAAGGCCCTGGAAGCAAGTAGAAAAGCAAAGGAAGAATTTTTACGATGTTCTTGCTACGCCATCATGAATGTAAAACTGTATTGGTTACATGCTGAAGTGTATCCATGGAAAATGGCTTTGGTATGGTATTAATAAACCCATACTCCCGATAGTTTTCCAGTATAGGGTTCAAAATGGTACCGCTCATAGCTATCACTTTTATTGCCGGATCCACTTCGTGAACCATTCGGCAGGTTTCCACTGCCGATTCACCATTTTCCTCGGAAAGAGCAAGAATGACCAAGGGGCTCTGAGAAACAGGATTATTGACAAGCTGCTTGAGTTCACGAATCGCATCGACACGATTACCTGCAGTTCTGACTGAAAACCCAAGATAATCGAGCATAATGCTGCCTATTTCTCTCGTCTGCTTTTCGGGATCTATCATCAAAACGGAACGATTCCTGTCTGGTGCTCTCTTTTTGGCAGGAGATGCCATATCTTCATCTCGTAAAATCGGCAGAAACAAAGAAACCGTAGTTCCGCGATTCAATTGAGAATTAACCACAACATATCCACCATGATTCCGAAGGATAGCATATACAACGGTGAGTCCAAGCCCCATACCTTTCAATGTTCCCCTTTCTTTGGTAGAATAGTATGGATCAAAAACCCTAAACAACTCATCGGATCTAATCCCTGAACCGCTATCACATATATCAGTTCTGGTGTATTTTCCCGCCGTCACATACTGACCGGAAATTAACTGGGGAGTAGCAAATTCACTTTCATCGACAACAATCTCTATTTTCTGCCCGGAGGATGCTTCTACTGCGTTTTGCAGTACATTGGTAATCGCCTGAGACAGTTCTTCAGGGTCACCGTATATATTATTCACTGTGCTGGTTAATGTTATCCGGTAAAGATCCTTCTCTCCTTTAAAAAACTGTTCGACGGTTTTTTTTACACATTGATCAATCTTTATACTTTCCCTGCTTATTATGCCAAAGTTTGAAAAACATGATATCCGCCTCGTTAGATCCACCGCGACAAGCGCAGCCTTTTTGGCATGATTCAAGAGTCTATTTTGTTCTTCGCGACTCTGGTTTTCACCTTGCAATGTGATGATATCGAGGTTGCCGCATATTACAGTCAACAGATTATTGAAATCGTGAGAAACCCCACCTGCCATACAACTCATGGCATCCATCTTTTTTATAAGCTTTAAAGCATTGTCCAGTTCTTTGTGATGTTTTTCTGCCTTAAATTGTTTTGTAATATCGCGAAGAATACAAAGACCAAAAATGGAATCAGCTTCCAAAATTGGTATAAAAGCCGCAGTCACGACTTTATCATCAAAGAAAAGAGGAGCCCCGTCAAGGATGTCATACTTGCCCTGCCCTAAACCAATAAGTTGTCGTTCCGTCCATTGCTGAATATTTCCATTATGCTCACCCCAGTCTATGGCCTTGTATAACTGTTGTCCGACAAGATGTTCTTCTTGACAGGATAATATTTTGAGTGCAGCTTTATTGACCAGAATAACTTTGCCCTGATGGTTCAACTCAATTAATCCTTCCTCAACGTTAGTAAGAATATTGTCGAAGTGGTGTTTTTCCGACAAAAGTTCACTTGTCATTGCTGAAGGTTTCATGCCATCAGGAATACATGCAGCTTTGCCTGCTTCGTTTGCTATTTCATTGTCTTGTTCAACAAAATCCAGCAGCGCTTCCTTGACATGTTTTTTAATTTCCTGCAGGTTTCCTTTAGCAATGCAGACATCACATTGTACGTCACGAAGTATTCTTTCACGATCTTCGACAAAGGTGGCAGAAAGAACAACAATGAATAGCCTTTCGTATTTTTTGGTCTTTCGAAGGATGCGACAGAGTTGTTCCCCGCTGACCATTGGCATTATGAGATCAGTAAAGAGAATGTCAGCACCAAAATCAACTATGATTTCAAGTGCTTCAAGCCCTGTTGCGGCTGTTCGCACAATACAGCCTTCCTGGCCGAGGATAGCGGCAACTGCTCTCAATAAAACCGGATTATTATCAACAACAAGTGCTTTAATGGCCATTTAACATCCCACAGCTTGATAAAAAATGTTTATCGAACTCCTCGAGAGTGTTCCCACTCCTTAATAGTTTCAATGAGTAAAGGCATATCGACAGGTTTGGTAAAAACTCGCCATGCACCAAGGTGTTCGGCTACAGCCAGATAAGAATCAGGACCTATTTTTCCTCCACCTGAGATGGCTATTATGCCGATTTCCGGGTATTCATTGCTGAAGCGGGTGATTGTCTCTATCCCTTCCTGAACCGGCATAATTAAATCACAAATGATCAAATCCACAGGATATTCCTGCTGTACTTCCATCCCTTTTTTACCATTTTCTGCTTCATACACTTCAAAGCCGGCTCTTTCCAGCCACAAACGGAAAAGATCACGAATCCTGTCGTCGTCATCTATAATGAGAATTTTCATATTGTTATCCATACAAGTGGTCACAAACCGTTGTTCATGATTTACTCTTGAAAACAACCTCTTTAAAAAATTCAATCATTTTTCGTCGTCTTTCTACAATGTTCAATTGCTCCGGGATAAGATCGGTCTGATTAATCTTCATAACCGACATTTTGTATTCGATATGGGTGGCAAATCGATTGTCGATATACCATGCATACATGAGTCCCATAAACAATCCAGGTGGAGTGAAGCCTTCATGATTATTAACAAGTCGAGTGTAATGATTTTCATCAGTTGTAGAGCACATCCGTGCCAGATGTAAAAAGGTACATAGCTGTTCATGATTAAAAAAACAGAATCTCTCTTCTTTTGGCTTTAAAAAAAGATGATAAACCCTGCCCAGATCGAGCAGGTCGATTTCCACTTTTTTCATCATTTTTTTCCGGGCATAATCTCCAAGCAGTGACTCCCCCAAGGCAATCATAAAGGCCACTTCAAGTTTTTGCCGATTGAATGCCTGATCTCCTCTTATTTTAATACACCGATCCTCAGGATCAAAAAAAGAGAACACGTTATCCCATTGCTGGTCCCTGTTCCAGTGTTTCGGATCGATACAGTGCAGGCCTTCAAAATAATCAAGGTGGCTGAGAGGAATAATGGGGTGATCGATAAGGATGTCGCGGAGAGTCGATTTCAAAACTTCCTTATGAATGTGGTCCTGTTGTCCCAAGAAAGAAATCTCCAGATTTTCCAGCATTTCGATTATGCCAGTGTATCGCTGGCAGGGTTGAATATGAGTCCCTTCCTGCACCTGATATGTTATCGGGAGTGGCTCAGTCTGGTGTTCTGGTTCATCAAGGATCTCGCAAAAACAACTACGCCCATTGTACAAACCTTTTATAGCAAGCGCGAGAGTATCCGGATCATGTTGAATTACGCCTCTTTCCGCAAGGGCATCCAATGAATACACTCCACATTCAACAGGAATATAATTCTGTTCATAGAGTTGCTCCTTGTCTAAAAAAATCGGGATTTTCCCTTCCACCGCATACCTTTGTAAGACTGAAGCAGGAATATCTTTTAAGGATATACACAGTACTTCGTTAAAGAGTCCTTTTGTACCACCGGGAATATTCTTCTCATAGGCCCTAATCATGTCGGACACATGAAATTTTCTATCAGGATCGGCAATAGAGCGATCTGTCTCACCGGACTGAACCCATAGGTTCGAAACCAATATTTTTAATGCCCCCCTGTTGTTTCTGA
>JBARUR010000416.1:0-16835 GCA_049645845.1 Desulforhopalus sp.
GTGATCCTGTCTTTATAGGATAACTCCAGGATGCCAAGAATATCCCAACACTCAGGCTTTTTTTCGGCCTGGCGCTTAATGTCGGTCACGAAGCTTGGCCACGGGCCACTCTCCAATTGGTCCAACAAGGGCGTCTCATGCTTTGCCATGATTTCCTCTCCTTTGAATTACTGTTTATACTTCAACCTTAACCAAACTCATACTCTAAACAGAAAATATAACTTCATTACCTCTTTGAGGAATGTACTCTTTCAGGGTAACTCGATGGGGTATAATCGCCTTAATGGGATTATATTTTGCTGCCTTTCCCGCTGCTTTTTTAGAATCAAAACATCCTAAAGAGCCGAAGGTAAAAGCCGCAAATCACCATCTAACATACTAAAGTCAATTTTTTGTTTATTATTAAGAACGGATGCACCTAACCACTTCCCTGGCAAAATCAACACATAAGTCGCAATGACAGATTGTGATTATGAATTATCATTCAGGGTGTGAGAATATCTTCGCTATGCGATTTTGTCAACAAAAATCCAATAGATTTCCCTTCAGCAACTGAACAACCATTCAGTCTGAAAATCACTTTTTCTGCCAGTATTACAACCAATTCAGGAATTCTGATATAAGATTTTTTAGGTTTGATTCCGAGTAGTAATGACTTGCAGGAACTTGCACCCAAGGATTTTATCCAGTTACACACCTTCCTTGTCAAAAGAATTTATATTTCTACCCCCCCCTGGAAAACAAACTTCGCCCAGTACGTGAAGCATTCCAAATACTCACTGTATCATTTTATATACACAAGAAGGCAGGAAGAACAATTTTCCAACAGCACCATTCTTGAGAGTTCAAATCGTTAACTATATAGCGCAAGACCTTCCTCAGCCAGGCCTCTAAGGGATTTTATGGTTTGCTTATAATCATTACTGCCGTATATTGCCGAGCCGGCCACAAAGATATTAGCGCCGGCTTCAGCAACATTACCGACTGTTTTTTCACTGATCCCGCCATCAATTTCAATGTCCACAGAAAGCTCCTTGGCATCTATCCGCTGCCTCAGCTGTCTGATTTTCTCAAGAGTTGAAGGTATAAAAGATTGTCCACCAAAACCAGGATTAACCGACATCAGCATGACAAGATCAACTTCTTCCAGAATGTAATCAAGAGTAGACAGAGACGTTGCCGGATTGAGAACAACCCCAGCCTTTTTGCCTAGTTCCTTTATTCTGGATACAGTTCGATGCAGATGATTGCAAGCTTCAACATGCACAGTAATCCAATCGGCTCCGGCAGAGGCAAAGGCATCAACATATTTATCGGCATCCGTTATCATCAGATGCACATCCAGATCCTTGTCGGTAACAGCTCTTGCAGCCTGCACAACCAAAGGACCAATGGTAATATTCGGGACAAAATGGCCATCCATAACGTCTATATGAATAATATCGCAACCGGCTTGGTCAACAGCTCGGATTTCCTCACCTAATTTCCCAAAGTCTGCGGACAGGATAGAGGGCGCTATCTGAATGTTTTTTTTCATAATTCTCCTTAACGACACGCGATTCTTTGATATTTCAATCAGGTCTGACCAAAGGTCTACCCTGATGTCTTTCTTAATAAATCCCCCGGCAGCATTTCAATAAGTCCATCCAGCTCCAACAGCAGAAGCAATTCACTCATCCTGGCAGGGGAAAGACCGGATTTTTCAAAAAGTGTTTCGCGCATCAGCGGATAGGGCTCGATAAAGGCTAATAGTGCGAGGGCATCAGGCTCTATGTCAATATGCGTTTCCGGTATCAGAGTGTTTTTTATCTGGTTATCCGTGCTGTATTGTAAATCCAGTTCGACAACGATATCTTCGACCCGCTGAACCAGCTTAGCCCCTTGCTGCAAGAGCCAGTGGGTTCCTTCACTTTTACTCGAGTCGACCTGACCTGGTACTGCAAATACATCACGGCCATAATCAAGCGCCATCTGGGCGGTAATAAGAGACCCCGATTTCTTTGCCGCTTCGACGACTATAACTCCCTGGCTGAGGCCTGCAATAATCCGGTTTCTGGCTGGAAAGCGAAAACCTTCCGGTCGCGTTCCAAGAGGATATTCACTTACCAATGCTCCATGTTCGGCAATTTGCCGGTAGAGCGAATGGTTCTGTCGCGGATAAACCACATCCAATCCACAACCAAGTATGGCGACCGTACTCCCTTGCGCGGCTAGAGCACCTAAATGGGATTCAGTATCTATCCCTAAAGCAAGTCCGGAAATGACATTGACAGATAACGCCGCCAGGTTTCGACTGAAATTAAACGCTACCCTTCGACCATAGCTGGTGGCTGCACGGGAACCGACTACGGCAACTCCTGGCTTGCATAACAGTTCACTTCGGCCAAGTGTGTAGATGACGGGGGGAGGGTCTGTAATTTCACGAAGCAAAGGAGGATAGTCGGCATCCTCAAAACAAATTGCCAGACCTCCGAGAAGAGTCAGTTTTTCCAGTTCCTTTTCTCCATGATTTTTGTTATCGGCTGAAGAAAAAAGTCCTGAAATTTGGCGCTCCGTTATTCCCCTGACTTGTATCAGGTCTTTTCGGGAGGCACAAAGAACCTCGCTCGGAGACTGAAAATGATCAATAAGACGCCAATAACCTCCAAGCCCCAGACCAGGAACGAGGCTGAGATTTATCCAATCAAGGGTTGAAGCCATCAACTCTTCCAAATATTACTAAGAATGCTAGGGAGATAACGGAAAGCCGACATTGATTAGCGCAATTGATACACAGGAAATTGAAAATTAATAAGAACAGTCTTGACGACAAAAAAGTCATCAAAAAAATGCTAGAGTTACTCTGTCGCTCTTTTCATCAGTCGGTCATAAAAACTTTCAATTCCTCAACGCGGGAGGGATGTTTCAATTTCATCAATGCCTGAGCTTCAATTTGCCGGATGCGTTCTCTGGTGACCGCAAAACACTGTCCCACCTCTTCGAGGGTGTGGTCACAATCAACATCAATTCCATAACGCATCTTCAATACTTTGGCTTCACGTGGCGAAAGGGACGACATTACCTGATTGAGGCATTCTCTAAGACTTGCCACCATAGATAATTCATCGGGACCAAGTTTATCTTTATCTTCTATGAAGTCACCTAAAAAGGTTTCACCGTCATCACCTACCGGTGTATCAAGAGAAATGGCATCTTTAGCAATTTTCAGTGCAGATTTAACTTTAATGACGTCTGTTCCGAGTTGCTCCGCCATCTCTTCCGGCGTTGGTTCACGATGTTGTTCCAGCATGAAATCCTTCGATACCCGCAAGAGACGATTGATCGTTTCAATCATATGAACCGGTAGACGGATTGTTCTTCCCTGATCGGCAATTCCTCTGGTTATAGCCTGCCTGATCCACCAAGTGGCATACGTACTGAACTTGTATCCACGATGATAATCAAATTTCTCAACTGCCTTCATCAACCCTATATTTCCTTCCTGGATAAGGTCGGAAAACTGCAGTCCACGGTTGACAAATTTTTTGGATACTGAAATCACCAGGCGAAGATTTGCTCTTACCAGGCCTTCTTTTCCAAGTTTATACTGATCCCACCCGGTATCAACCTCTTGTAGGATCAACCGCAATTGTCGCTCATCAATGCCGGATTCTTCAAGCATCTGCCTATTAACCTGATGCTCAATTATCTCAGGTACCACATTAACAGAAGAATCTCCGGATTTGGCAACATGCTCTCCCATGACCTCTACAAATATTTTCCGGAAGCGCTTGGAGAAATCTTCAAGACCAACAGCTATAGCCTTTATACAATCGGAACAAATATTCTTATCTGCAAAAAGCCCGGTTATTGCCACACTGATTTTTTCAATTTCCAGAAGTTCATTTTCGGCTTCGGGGGTCTTGGCGTCGAGTTTCAGGTACCGAGCTACCACCTCTTCTCTTGACTTATTGAGTTCGACGGCCTTTTCAACGAGACGGAGAAAATTTTTACTCTCCTTCTTCATTATGCTTGGTGTATTTTCAGTTATTCCGGAAATGATCTGACCAATTTTATCAGGATTTTTATCTAATCCTTTCACAATCTCAAGAAGTGCCGGAATTGCAAGGGGGGTTTTCAGAACGACATCCTGCACCCTGCGTTTACCATCTTCCATCATCTTAGCCAATTTTAGTTCTTCCTCATGGCTGAGAAGAGTGAGGGTCCCCATCTCTCGCAGATATATGTTCATAGGGTCTACGAAGGACTGGGATTTCAAGTCTCCCGAATCACCGGTATGCCGTGAAGTCCGCCGCCTGTCCTGTTTCCTTCTATCACCAAACGGACTATTGCGGCGTTCATGCCGACCGCTCCGCCTGTCATAGTTCATATCGGAAAAATCTACAGGAGAAACAATGTCATCATCGGAATCTTCAATCAGATCGTACGAGGGTGGGTCATTTTCTATATCATAATCCATCGTTACCTCATCAACAGCCGGGCAGCATCATGCATATCTCATTTTTATCAACATATGATTTCGGAACACTTGAATGATCAACTTCATCTCACATCCGCTCAAAATTCCAATACCACTATATATACTACATTTAAGAAACATTCACCAATCAAACGAAACTGCAGCAAATGTCAAGACAATTCATCACAATCAACAGAGAAACATGTATTTTGCAGCAATTAATCGGTGGAATACATTTCCTTACTCTCCATGGAGTTTCCTGGTAATTTCAATTTTCTTCGACATAAGTTCCTGCATTAATCCTAAATTTCCATCTTGCTGTGCCTTTTGCATACGCACCATCAGCTCATCAGAGCGTTTTTTGAGATGATATTTTTCAAGATATTCAAGCAAGTCGGAAAATTCATTCCCGGGATCATCGGAACCATTATCTCCATTCTTCATCATTGAGTGATTCTGCGCACGTAGCAACAGCTCCGCGATCAGAGTTCGCTCAACACCTTCTGAAAGAACAGTCAACAATTCTTCCGGCTCTGCATCCGGATTTTTCGCCAATAAATTTTTTAACTGCAGAAATAGTATTTCTCCAACACCTCCGGCCAGACATTCCCGTAAACCTCCTTCTTCCAAGCGGGAAAAAAACTTCGGCTGAAGAACCATGAATTCCAACAATTGCCTCTGTGGCATTGAGAGTGGTATTATTGATTCAGTACTGTCTTTTTTGGCAGGAGGGATCGGGGAGGAAGCTTCACGGTTGTCGGGAGAATAATCCATATGCCCGGCGAGTTGCGCCACGGGCATACCGAGTTTTTCAGCAAAATGAGAGACAAAGACCGAACGCTGTAAAGGAGATACTGCTGCTTTTACCAACGGTTGAAGCTCCTCAACGATCCTGCTTTTGCCATCAAGCGTCAGTCCGTATTCCTCAATCAATCTGTTAAGAACGAATTCAGGTAAAGATTCGGCTCGCTCAAGGAGTTGAATTAATTGAACCAGTCCTTTTTCCCGAATAAATGTGTCCGGATCATGACCATCGGGAAGAAGCGCCACCCTCCCGACCACTTGTTCGGCCAGAAAAAAAGGTACTCCCCTTACAGCAGCCTGCACTCCGGCCGTGTCTCCATCAAAAAGCAGTGTTACCTTTTCCGCAAATCGTTTGATTAGCCTGAGCTGTTCCCTGGTTAAAGCTGTACCCAAAGGCGCAACTACATTCGTGCAGCCTCCGGCAACAAGAGAGATGAGATCAAAATTGCCTTCAACCAGAACCGCCTCATTTCTTCGACGTATATCGTCCTTTTGTTGATACAAGCCGAGAAGCAGCTTGCTCTTGTTGAATACCGGGCTCTCCGGTGAATTAAGATATTTCGGTTGTCCCTCGCCGACTATCCGTCCACCGAAGCCGCAAATCCGACCGCTTACATCAGATATAGGAAAGACAATCCTATCCCTGAAACGATCATAGGTTCCGCCTTTTTCCTTTTTAACTAACAGTCCGGCCTCGATCGCCGTCTTTATCTCGATACCCGCCAATCTTCCACCAAGAAAATTCCACCCTTCAACTTCAACAGCGGGAGCATATCCGATGCGAAATCTCGAGATTATGTCCTCGGTCACTCCTCTTTTCTGCAAATAAACATTTGCGGCTTTGGCACCGGGCGATTCACTTAAATATTTACTGAACAACGTTGCTGCTTGGTCATTTACAGCAAAAAGTGCTTCTCGCTTTTGTTCACGTATTTCTTCTTCTTTTGATCTACGGCGTTCCGGTACTTCAATATTATACTTATTTGCCAGTGTTTTTATAGCTTCAGGAAAATCGAGGCTGTGGTATTTCATCATAAAACTGAAAACATCCCCAGACTCCCCACAGCCAAAGCAATGAAAAAACTGCTGTCCACTGTGTACGGAAAAAGACGGTGTTTTTTCTCCATGAAAAGGACAAAGTCCAAGGTACCTCGTCCCACTCCGCTTCAATTCGACACATTCACCGATAACCTGAACGATATCCGCCTCTTCTTTGATCCGCGCCGTAATATCATCCCGTGATTCATCAAAAGCCATAGCCTATCCTGCCCCCATAAAAGGAGCTCTGTTCTGTATCCCCTGGGAGGATATCGTTCACCCAGGGGTTTATAGAAAATTATTGAAATTGAAAAAAGGGAGGTGATAGTTCCCGGTTTCCATACTATACTACCGATTCTAAAGAGCTGCTATCGTTTCTCCCAGGACGAGTCCGCGTTTCGATAAACATTATGGAAAACTGGGTGTGAGTGTTTCATTACAGTACTTCCAGCAAACCTCACGAGAAATGCGAGTTAGTTTGATGCTTTCAACCTACAGGTAAAGCCGGTATGGACGATTTAACTAAAGCCCTGACTTATGAAATAAAACAGGATATTGCTCATAGGTATTTCGGATTTCGCAAACGTATCGAAACAGAATCCAACCAGTATCTTGAAAAACTACAAAATGTCGACCAGGATTACATCAACGGTATTCAAACAGACGTACAGCGAATGCAATGTCTTTTGAGAAAAGAAGCACTTTTTCTCTCTTTCATGAAGTACACGGAATTACCTGCTGCTATTATAAATTTTGCGGATCCACAAGCCTTTATAAAATGTCGGCTCCTCTTTGAAAATTTGAAGGGAGAAGGTTTAACCCGCAAAAGGCGATACCGAAATCTTGTTTACCAAACATATAATTCACTCGCTTGTAATGTCGCTGGATATCAGCATATTTTCGTGAAACTTGAAGAAGAACATGAAGAAATCTGCAAAGAAATCGACATCTTTTATCGCAAGAACGATCTTTCGGGGATACTAAATTTCCTTCGGGCACTCGATAATCCCGATGAGTCTCGTTCCGGCATTCTCTACGCCGACGGAGCTGGTCTTGCGAGTGGAAACCTTGACCGGGAAATGCGCATAACACCGCCGCCCCCCGTCAGCACCAGAATGCATTCTCTTAAACAGCTTTTGCCATTAAAAGAAGCAAAACCGATGTTGAACGACTTGATAAAACAGGCTTATCCTCTATTTGACCGAGTCGACCTCCAAAAGCTTCCCATTTAGTATCATGGAACTTATATTCTTTAACCTTTAGCAAAGGTTAATTTTTTAATTTTTAAATAACATTGCAATCACTTGTCCTAAAAATATATACTTTTACCTGACAAGCATTCGAAAACATCCTTAACCATAACCTTCAAACTTTTTGATTTGTTTCGTAATGACAGAAAATGATTATATAACTGCCTCGGATCTCTCTTCAGGCGAGACAATCAAACGACTGATTCATTGTAATTGTTCGGCTGTGTTTTGCTTTTTCCCAGGTTTATCTATCGAAACCAGAGACCTTAAACGGTCCACACTGATCGTCACCTCTGGTCCGCCCGAACACATAGCTGCTCTTATCGGAAATGATAATCTGCCGGAATACACCCCTATCCTTTATCTCGGCACGGAGGATTCTATTCCGTATTCCCTGCAACAACATGGTACAAACAGAATAATTGATTATCTCGGTCTGCCGGTATCGAATCAAATTTTTCTCCACAGACTTTCCCTTCTCTCTCAAGTTCAGAAAATCAGCTCGGAACATTATGCACACAGGACGACCCTGAGCCAGCAACTCAATCTTCTCTCGACTCGTGACGGCCTGACAGGATTGTTCAATAGACGACATTTGACCGACTGCTTGATACAGATACTTAAAATTGCGCGAGAAGAGAAAAGTGAACTTTCGCTGTTAATTTTTAATATCGACTATTTCAATTCTATAAATAAATCATCGGGATTGGAATTTGGAGATTCCATCCTTAATGAATTGGCGGCAAGGCTCACTGAAACGACCCAAGACAAAGGCACTTGTTATCGTTTCTCCGGTGAAGATTTCGTTGTGCTGCTTCCAGAAACTGATCTACAGCATGCCCAAACAGTAGCAGGAGAAATCAGCAAGGTTTGTTCTGAAAAACCGTTCACTGACGGGGATGAAACGATATCCCTTACAATATCGATAGGCATCGCTTCCTTAAAAGATCATCAACCAGCTAATCACAACGAGTTTATCTGCATGGCTGAAACTGCTCTCTTTATGGCCAAAGCCGAAGGGAGAAATAGAATTCAGGTTTATATTCCTCAAAATGATCCTGATGAGTTTTCACCCCAAAAATCGCTCACTTTACTTAAAGAAAACCTGAACCGTATTCTTGAGAAAACTAAGACCTCTGCTATTGCTTCGTTGCAGCTTCTGGCAAAAAACATTGCCGGTACCGAGCATCAGGCCCATATCGACAACGTTTCCCACTATGTAGCCTTGCTCGGAGAACAGCTTGGTTTACCTGAACAGCATACTCGAACTTTCCAAAACTCCATTACCCTGTATAATAGTTTTCGTTTTCTACTCCATAATGAATTTCTGTCACAACCAAGAAGACTGACCTGCGAAGAACGAAAGACTATCGAGGACCTCCCATTCAAACTTAGCGAATTAACTGACATGTTTGACTATTTCGCCGAAGAGCGAAATGTGTTACTCGGCCACAATGAACGGTATGACGGGACAGGATATCCCTTAGGACTCAAAGGGGATGAAATTTCACTAGGATCGCGAATTTTTAACATTGTCGATTCACTCGCAGCAATGAACTCAGAGCGGCCATACCGCAGAAGACTGTCTCCACCTGAGATAATAGCAGAGCTTAAAAAAGAAGCAGGCAAACAGTTTGACCCGTATCTCGTTTTTCAGATCCTGGCAGTTATTAAGAAAAACAACCTGTTAAACCTTGATCCCGATATTCTTGATTTTACCCGACAGGAACTCCTCAACACTTTTCCTCATCTGAAATCATGATTCATCCTAATCTTACTGCAATAAACAATCAGATAAACTCCCTACCAGCCTTGCCTGCACTTGTCACAAAGGTTATGGCCGCCACAGCAAATCCCGAATGCAGCGCAAACGATTTGATGAAGATTGTCTTGCCGGATCAAATTATGTGCAGTACCATTTTAAAAGTTGCCAATTCGGCATTCTTTGGAATTCCACGAGGTGTAAGCACTATAGAGCGCGCAGTCGTTGTGCTGGGCTTTGAGGAGATCAGAAATATAGTGATAGGCAAAGCCATATTCTCCTCCTTTCCCAAACTCAGCAGTGAGAATAGAAATACTGTCAGTATATTTTGGGAACATGCATTCACCTGCGGTCTTGCAGCAAAAATCATAGGCCATCATCTTCATTTCTCTCCCAGCGAACTTTTCATAGCCGGCCTTATCCACGACATTGGCAAGCTGGTCATGCTCATGGCATTTCCAGATGAATATCCAATTTTGCGAGAACTTTCCAGTCTCAGCAGTACATATGATTCAGCGGAAGAGTATACGAAATTCACTATCAGCCATGACAGGGTCGGTCTGCAGCTGGCAAAAAAGTGGCTGCTTCCGGAAGAACTGGCTATGGCTATCGGATATCATCATCGCCCCCAGGAAGCTCCCGGCTTCAAAGCATATCCACTTATAGTCCAGGCTGCCGATATCCTCTCGCTCATATACTGTCATTCAGATAGTATGAAAAGTGATGATGTAGAGAAAATTTTCACCGATTTTCTTCCGGAAACTTCAATGATGTGGAAAGAAAACAATCTCACCTGGAAAACGGAGAACTTTGGACACTGGTTCGATCTTCTACAGCAACAGCGTGAAAATGATCAAGAAATCCTTAGTGCTTTTTCCACGCAATGAAAATAACATCTATAAAACGCACTATTCGAAACACCAAAAGATTTGCCGAAATTGTCAAGGTGCTCTCCGCTTTCGGTTTTCGCCAACTGGTGCTTGACACAGGTCTACACCGTTTACTTGGTTCCTCAAAAGAAGAAATCACTCCGCCTTCCCCGGATAATTCTGAGACTCAGCCCCTACCAGTTCGAGTCCGGATGGTGCTTGAAGAACTCGGACCTTCCTTCATAAAGCTCGGCCAGATCCTCTCTACCCGCCCTGATCTGGTTCCGGCCGAATGGGCAAATGAATTCAAAAAATTACAGGATCGCTGTAATCAGATTTCCTTTACAGAAATTTACAAAGTTCTTGGTTTTGAATTCCCGGGGAGGCTTGATCTCCTTTTTTCTTCAATCGAAGAGACACCGCTCGCAGCCGCCTCCATCGCCCAAGTTCACCGGGCAACCATGAAAGACGGGACCGCAGTTGTCATCAAGGTTCTCCGTCCCGGGGCCAGGCAACTGATCGAAGAAGATATCGATTTAGTGGAAAGCCTTGCACAACTTCTGGAACAATATTTTTCCGATCTTGGATATAGTCCAACAGCAGTTGTCAAAGAATTTTCGAGGGAGTTACTGCGGGAGATTAACCTCGTGATTGAGGGACAATCCACGGAACGGCTTCGCCGCTATTTTGAAGATGATGTCAACATAAGCTTTCCAAAGGTATACTGGTCAGCCACCACACGAAACGTTCTCACGATGCAGGAAGTGAAGGGCCGGCTGCTCTCAACAGTCAGTCCGGAAATGCTAAATCAAAGCGAGCGAAGGACAATTGTCGCCAATGGTACGGATGCTGTATTCAAACAATGCCTTCGCTTTGGATTCTTCCATGCAGATCCCCATCCCGGAAACATCTTTCTTCTCCCCGGCGGAAAACTCTGTTTTATAGATTGCGGGATGACGGGGCAGCTGGACAAAAAGACGACAGACCAGCTCATCAACCTGGTTGCAGGAGTTGTCAAAGGTGATATCGACCGGCTCTGCCGGGTTGTAATCGAACTCACTGACGTCAATCCGTCGGTAACGGACAATCGGAATTTTCGCCTCGAATTGCAGCACCTCACCGGCCACTTCCAAAACACCGACTTACGCCATCTGAACATTACCGGCCTGCTCTCCGATTTTTTCGGTATGCTGCAAAGGTATCACATTCAGTGCCCGGGAGACCTGATGCTCCTCACCAAGGCTCTTACAACTATTGAAGGAGTCGCTGAACATTTTGATCCGACCTTTGATGTCCTCTCCCATGTTGAACCCCAAATCCAGGAGATTGTCCAGCATAGACACAGCATGGGAGCAATCAAAGACCGTATCTACAAAACCATTACCAGTTCACTTGAACTGCTTGAAGAGCTGCCTCTCGATCTTCAGCGATTCCTCGACCATGCCCGGCACAGTCGCTTCACCCTTAATCTTGAACTCAAACGCATTGAACATCTTTCAGAACGAATCGACACCTCAAGTCGGATTATGGGTATAGCCATGATCATTGCAGCTCTTATCGTTGCATCTTCTATTTTGATCCTGGCGGACCGCATTTCCCCGGAACCTGGCTTTGTCGGCACTCTCGGTGTCATTGGACTTATTCTGGCGGGGATTAATACCGCCGGATTTATTATTTCTTACCTGCTGCCGAGAAAACAAAAAGATTAACCCGGATTTTTCACCAGTCGAGGTTGTCGTAGATAAGCGAGCATCGCGAAACTTCGATTCGAGAAGCAATGAACTGGAGTTGCCTATGTTCATTGCTTCAGCGACGAAAGACACTCGGTGAGTCGTAAGAACCCTTCATCTGCATCATTACTACCGGCACACTATGCGCTGACCCGCATTTCTAATCCGGGTTATGTGCATAAAGCCGACAGATTGCATATTTCAGAGAAAGATTCCGGTTCCAGGCTGGACGAACCGACGAAGACTCCTGCCAATGAAGGAAGCTGCAGGTAATCCCTGACATTCCCTGGGGAAACAGCTCCACCGTATATTACTGGAAAAGCAGGAAAATCCAGCCGAATCATTTTGACTGTTTCCGCTACCTTCGCAGGCGATTCGGGGATGTTGAAATTCAAATCATCAACCGGAGTATACGCTACCAGCAGCTTATCACAATCGATACCTGCCAGAGCCGCAAGCTGGGGCTTGGCGTTAGAACTATCGACACAGACAATGGGGGTAAGACCGGCATCTGCTGCCTCGATCACCTTATTCATTACATCCTGGATTGTTTCATGAAAATAACGACGACGCTCGGAATGACCAACAATCACGTAACCGGCCATTTTCTTTACCAGATCTGCTGCTACAGCACCCGTATAACTGCCTATAGGAAATGGTGAAATATCCTGGGCCGCCAGAACCACGTTCCTCAGTTTTAATCCTGCCAGATGCGCAGCAATATTCTCAAGACTTACCATGGAAGGTGCTATGACGACCTGAACTTCCGGGTGCGGTTGGTAGATTGCCGCGAATTTATCAAACCACCGGCGTCCTGCATCACTCGACTTATGGCATTTCCAGTTTCCGATTACTATACGTTTCATTAAGATCCCATTTTCAACCAAGAAACTTGTAATAGGGGGTAATTTTTCAATCCGTCACTCTCCATCAATCGAAAGAAGCAGTTTTTCGAGCATAGAGCGTATTTCATTTACATCCGGAACATTCAATGCAACCAACTTTCTCCTGGACTGAAGTCCTGATTTCACAGTTACTTCGCGTACCGGAACGTCCAGAATACCTGCCAAATATTTAACGACCTGCTTATTTGCTTTGCCATCGACCGGAGGTGCAGCCACAGCGAGTTTCAGGCAACCGTCGTGAAGGCCGACAAGTCTGCTTCTTGATGCTTTCGGCTGCACATAAACTCGTATCAAAACTGTCCCATCCGGAGATGTAGAAAGGCATGATTCAGGTATAATTTTTTCTTGATTGCTCACCCGAACTTAAGTGAGATCCATATTGATCTTGTCTATATCGTCCGGATCAGAATTTTCATCGTCTGGGATTTGAATGCTCTGGAACAAATCGGCAAGATCGTCTTCCTTCGCATCCGTCTCTGAAGGCGTGGGTTCTTCGAGAGCTTCGAGATAAGAATAGAGGGTAGTTTCCAGTTCTTTGCGTACCTGAATTTTTTTCTGGTTTAGCTTTTCTATTTCTACTGGTAACCGTGCCAGCTCTGCTTCTGCTTCATCCCGAAATTTCTCAACTTCTGCACGAGCTTCAGCCATGATTTTACGGGCATCTTCCTGACTGGTCTGGCGCAGATTATCTGCAAATTTCTGCGCAGCAAGAATAGTAGTCTTGAAATCAGTCCCTTCCTGCTTCAACTCCCTGTTTTGCTCCTCCAGAATTTCGATTCTGCCACGAAGCTTTTCAATCTCAGCCTGCTCTTGAAGACTTGCTCCCTGATCACCGGCAAGTTTTGCTTCCATTTCTGCTATTTTTTCAAGATACGCCGCGTTTTGTTCTTCCTGACTGGCAAGCGACGCAGATAATGATTCAATTTTTTCAGTAAGCTCAGCTATTTCCTGATCTTTCTGTTTGTAGCTATTTTGAATCTCTGATTGAACCCCATCTGCATTCTCTTGACTGATTTTCATCTCTGCAATGAGGGCTTCCTTCTCCCTCTGCAAAGATTCCTGCTCGGCGAGAAGAGTTTCAATCTCTTCAGCCTGCAAGCGATTCTGCTCGGTCAATTCAAAGAAATCTTCAGCAAGTAACTCCAGATAAGCTTTTACTTCGATCGGCTCATATCCTCTGAATTTAGTCTGAAATTCCTGGTCCTTAATTGACTGCGGTGTCAGCATGTCTTGCTCCCTTATTAAATATACTTATGATCATGACCGGAAAAGCTCTGTTTATCATATACCCATAGCAATTTGCTTCAGGGTCTGAACGACAAAACTCTGCAGAAACATTATACCAATTATGAGTATCATGGGCGAAAAATCTATTCCTCCAAAACTTATCGGCAGAAATCGCCGGATTCGACTCAGTACCGGTTCCGTTGCCTCATACAAAAACCTTACTATTGGATTAAACGGATCGGCATTTACCCATGAAATCACCGCCCGGCCGATAATGATCCACATATAGGCAGTCAGCACAAAGTCCAGCAGTTGAGCTATCGCCATCATAAAATTATTTACAACAAACATACATCTCTCCTTTCCTCATTTTCTGATCTTCTATTAAGCAACCCTGCTGCCAGGTGCAACTTTATCACTTACTGAAGAAAGGACCAACCGCTCCTTTCCGTTATCTATCGTTCGAGCGGCTAAAACCATTCCCTGGGATCTCACTCCCATTATCTTGACCGGCTTGAGATTGGCAACGATGAGGACCTGTTTACCAATCATCTCATCAGGTGCATAATATTCAGCTATTCCTGCGACAATGGTCCTTTCTTCAGGAGCTTTTACCGTAAGTTTAAGCAGCTTCTTCGATTTCTTGATTTTTTCAGCAGCGACGACTTCCGCCACCCGCAAATCAAGTTGCTGAAAATGATCAAATTCAAGCAGGTCTTCCTGCATGGCCGGAAGCGGATCTTTTGATTCCTGACTTTGTCTTTCTCCATCATGATTTTTTGCATCCTTTACATCATCAAGACGCGGAAACAAATTATCAATATTTGTTAATTCAGTGCCGGGAGTGAGCACATTCCATCCCTCCCCTTTTGCAAAAGAGCGTATCCGCTCATCTTCCGGATCAAGCCCCAGCCCCAATGCCATATTTTTTGCGGCACCGGGCATAACCGGTTGTAAAACCATCGTCAGCAGACGCAAACATTCAAGGGTATTGTACAAAACCGTGTCAAGCCGTGATGCCTTGGCTGGATCCTTTGCCAGAGTCCACGGTTCATTACTCACTATATACTTGTTGGCCAACCCGACAAATTCCCAGACGATTTGTAAAGCACGATGAAAAAGAAAATCTGCCATCAGCAGTTTATATTCTTTAAGCATAACTTGCGCTGCGGTTTGAAGCTGCCTATCCGCCTCAGCCAATTCTGCCGGTTTCGGTATCGTTCCACCTCTATATTTTCGCACCATGGCAGTTGTCCTGCTGAACAGATTGCCAAGATCATTCGCCAGGTCCGCATTCTGTCTCGCAACAATTGCCTCGGCGCTAAATGAGGAATCCAGACCAAAGGACATCTCTCTTAGAGTGAAATATCTTAATGTATCCACTCCGTAAGCAGCCACCAGTTCCTTTGGCTGCACAACATTGCCGATACTCTTAGACATTTTGGTATCATCGACATTCCAGTAGCCATGGACATGGAGTTTTTGATATAAAGGTACATCCATCGCCATCAACATTGTCGGCCAGTAAATAGCATGGGGTTTCAAAATATCTTTAGCGATCAGGTGTTCGGCAGCCGACCAATATTCATCAAAATCCGGTCCATCGGGATAGCCTATACCGGTAAGATAGTTGATCAGGGCATCGAACCACACATAAGTAACGAAGTTATCATCAAAAGGGAGCTCAATCCCCCAGGTAAGCCTGGACTTGGGTCTCGAAATACACAAGTCTTCCAAAGGTTCGCTTAAAAAAGACAGGACTTCATTGCGATATCGCTCGGGGGTTATGAATTCGGGATGAGCATGAATATGATCAATAAGCCGCTGCTGATAGCGGGACATTCTAAAAAAATAATTTTGTTCGGCAATTTCTTCGGGCGGCTTCTGATGATCAGGGCAATTGCCGTCGACCAGTTCCTTTTCGGTTAGATATCGTTCACATCCCTGACAGTACAACCCTGTATATTCATCAAAATATATATCACCGCTGTCGAAAACTTTCTGAAGTATTTTCTGGACAACCGTTACATGTTCAATATCCGTAGTTCTGATAAAATGATCAGGCTCCACATCCAGGAGCGGCCATGTGTCCCTGAACAGCGCACTTATCCTGTCAACGTATTCCTTAGCCTGGACGTGTTGGTTTTCTGCCGCCTTTACTATTTTATCCCCATGCTCGTCTGTGCCTGTCTGGAATCGAACTTTATGTCCACAGAGCCGACTGAATCGACTATAGGTGTCTGCAACTATTGTAGTATAGGCATGGCCAAGATGAGGCTGGGCATTCACATAATAAATCGGCGTAGTAATATAGGTTGTCATAGATAGTTTAAATATTGATGATATTTATAAATTTTTTCATCTGTTTGTTTACACCCCGATACAGTACCGGCAATGCCTAACCCGCATTTCTTATAAACATTGTGTTGTTATTAGAATATATCTATATTTCAAAAGGTTCGACATTTTTTCAGTTCTTTTCTAAATCAACACAATGTCACCAAAGGTCAGTCCATGCGGCGCCATCTTCGGCAGTATTTTGCCAGTGAACTAGCCTACTATAGTTCACTACCAAAAACTTTGAAGCTGACGCCGCCTGAACAGATGAGAAATACGGGCTATTTTCCCTTTTTCTTTTCTTTCTTTTTTTCAGGATTCTCTTTAAGAAAAGGCTGCGACAACTCCCACTGCTCTTTTTTCAGTATGACGTCTTCACCTGCGCTGTTTTCAGCCATGACGGCATCCTGAAGCGGCATCTGTCTTTTAACGAAGTACTGCTCGCCTTCAACTT
>JBARUR010000417.1:0-2257 GCA_049645845.1 Desulforhopalus sp.
GAACAGCCATGTCATAGTCTTCTTTAGCCATGGCGATTAAGCCTTTTAGCCGGAACATTCTCGCCGTTATCTGGTCGACCAGTTCAAAGTCATTTGCCGCTTCACAAAGTTGGTGAAAATATGGCTCGACGCTTCGACCTGCTTCAAACTCAGCTTCCGCCCAGTCCAACACCACGTCACACAGATAGGTGGGGAGATCACGCTTGAATCGTTCCGGTATCGGGACATTGTTGGCAATGCAGTAGAAAGCCAGAGCCATTGCTTTGTGGATGTCCTTAATATCAAACAGCCAGACAAGGATTTGCCCCAATAAAGGATGAGCTGATCCGGCAGCAATGAGAGACTGCACAACAGGAAGATACTTGGGAACTAAATGTTCGGCCTTTTCGCTCTCTTTCTGCTTGACGCTCTTGATAAACTTCAGCTTTTCAAGGTCTGCCTCGATTTCTGCTTCAAAAGCGGAAGCTGCTTGTTGCTTGCCGATTTTTGAGCCTGGCATGGAGGCCACAACCTTGTAGCCTTTACCGTCAGCGACTACACCATGTTGTGGGTCAGCCGCTTTTTTCTTCTGGAAATTGGTCATAATGCCCATGTCAATTATCCTGTTTCGATTTCATGAAAACGATCCTGGAGAGTTGCCCCGCCAGGATCAGCTAATTACGCCCAGCCGCCTGCGCCGGTTGGCACTTTGACGTTAGCGAAATCGACACCGACAAAAGCATCGGGAGTCTCAACGACATAACCTTCGTTTCGGGCGTTGTAGTCTTCAACCCGGTCTTTCTCCGGCTTATCTTTTAAGTGCCTGCGCCATGATCCTTCCTGCACATAAATAGAAAGGTTCTTATAGCTGGTGATGACAAGACCGCGGGCGGGGAAGTTGTTCGGGGTATCAGCAGGCAGACCGCCGAAAGAGGAAAGGGAAATATGAGCAAGGTTCTTTTCGGTCGGCTTGGCGGCGATAGCCTGATACAAGGCGCTCTTTTCCATGCCCATCAACTCGCTGCCGATAAGGGCGACAAGATCCTGACGGAGGAAAGGGGGAATACCGTCAACAAGATCAGCAACTGCATGATCAAGGTTGAGGAAGTCACCGGCTGCACCGATCCTGATTTCACCAGGGGTTGCGCCTTCGGTGAGGATATTTGCGGCCTTGTTGTCCTTCATGTACTGAAGCCATCCCTTGTTGACATCCTGCATCATTGGATTGGCTACAAGGTCGGTGTCGGCTGCAGCGGATTCGCCGTACCAGCCGATCAAGCAACGATCATTGGCGATACGCTGTTGAAGGTACCTGGAATAACGCTCGGCAAGGTCTTTGAACTTGGCCCACGCATCCATAGTGGCGTAGCGCATATATACATCAGAGTTAGTTTGATACAGTTTATATGCAGCGGTATCGAGTCCGAGGAGGTCTTTCGGGGTTCTTTCCTGTCCGTCAACCGCTGTGTTTATCCTGCCGGAAGATGGACCGGAGGCGCTGCCAAGAATATTTTGGCCCTCAATCTCGGCAACCGTTACAACATTGATTCGGGAGAGGAAATTATCCTGCTCAACGATTTTGTCCTGCAGGCGTTGTTCAAGCTCAGGAGTTGCGGCAAAAGGGGTAATGACGCTCTCGACTCCGTATGTTTTTGCGAGACGAGCCGCCATAGCGCTGTACAGCTTACGAGTAATTTCTTTCATTGTGGTGTGTGCTCCTTGTCAGGATATTTTTATTTGAAGCTGCTCTGCTTTTTAAAGTAGCTCGTCGTCGTTCTCAGCCGGGGCGGTGGTTTCCTTGAACTCGGTTCCTGGGGCAACCTTTTCAATCCGGTCAAGGAGTGCGTCGAATTTTTCGGTCAAGGTTTTCATCTCGGATTTCATTTCCGCGAACTTGTTTTCGTCTTCGCTTGGTTCCGGTTTTTCCTGTTCGGTTGGTGTTTTCTTTTCAGGTTTTCCGGCGCTGAACTTTTCAAGTTTTTCTGAAAAGCCGACAAGAGTGCTTTGCAGGTTAGTGAGTGAATCCGTCAGTACTCCAAATTGTTTTTCGTTCATGGCCTCTTCTTCCTCTTTCGGCTTGTTGTTTACGGAAAAGAATCGGAATAACTTCTGACCGAATCTTTCTATCTCCTGTTCTTCATCCAGTTCGCGCAGATCGGGCACTTTCTCTCCGGCATATCGTGCGGAAAATTCCCTTCCAGGCATTTTTGAAAAACGCATTTCATCGGTTCCAAGGCTTGCCGGGGAGTCGGTCATACCCAGGCCGCCCAGGTAACAT
>JBARUR010000418.1:0-5832 GCA_049645845.1 Desulforhopalus sp.
ACCTTGAAAAATTTCTTTCTTCTCCAACAACAGCCTTTGTAAAAATAGCAGTCTCTCATTATGTATTAGTCTCCCATTTTCAAGATGTAATGGAATACAGGCTATGCGATGATTGTGATTTATTTTCTTGAAACACTGAATTTTTATGGAGGTGATCTAAGCGTAGTCTTTGCGGAAAAGGCAGGCTCACAATAGCAACATTTTTGACCAGTGTATTGGAAAACGCTGATGGGGGGGCTAGCTAAGCTAAAAACGTATTGCTTTTCGGGGAACAAGGACCATGACCAAAAGACGACCCTGCTGTTCGTTGTGCCAAAAGACGACAGAATACGTTTCAAAACCTGGAAGGAATGGCCCAGTGGCAGGAACAATAACAAAAACAATGTGAAGGAGATATAACATGGCAAAGGAAAGATACCAGATCAAATCGGAATGCCCTGAATGCGGATGTGGCCTTATATGCAATATGACGCCTGATGAATACCGGGAAAAATATGGCAACATCAAGGATAAAGTAACGGTTAATTGTAATGAGTGTGGCAAAGGGCACGATGGCAGCGTAACTGAGAAACACACTGCTGTCCAAAACAGGACAGAATCGTAAAATAATTCTGTGATTTTAGAGGGTTTTGAGGATTGGAAAGCTAGTTTTTCAAAACTAGATTCCCTTTTCGTTTTATAGCATTTTCGGCTGCCAGCAATCAGACACTCTCACAGGCATTACTGGTATTTTTGTTGAAATTGGCTCGGTGGTACTGCAGGTGAAAATATTTCATGGTGTACCTCCTATAGTTGTGGTTGTTGGAAAAATCTTTGGATAAGTATACACCATAATGCTGATGGGTCGGTGATGCGCCTATCAGGGAACATCTTATTGAGGGAAACTGACATTAGAGTGACATTGCCTGCGCTAACCTTCAAAGCAAGATTGTAAGATACTGCTGTGGCAACATTAATTTGACCAATTCCTGATTATTTCGATTTCCTTATCAAGAATTTGCAGAAACTGTAAGGTCCCACAACCGCTATCGGAACCGCAGGAGGTCTGGATTCATCCGCCGAAAGATAGTAGGTATTCTTAATTATTAATTCGTTGCTTCACAGTTCCTCAAACCGACTGTCGGTGATTTTGCACCCTTTAAAACGCACATCCAGCATAGTGCTCCCACCAAATTCAACATTATAGAAAGTGCAGTTTTCAAAGATAACATCCGTAAAACTACTATTCCAATTACTGGTATTGATAAATTTACAGTTTTTGAAAACTGTTTTTGTGATAATCGCTTCTTCAAGATTTGTATTTTCCCATTCAACTCCGTCAAATGTTGCCGCAGTAAAAATAGCACCCATCAAATTTTTACCCCCAACACTGATTTTTCTCAGCTCAATGGAATGGGTTTTTGTGTATCATTATGTTTGTTGATGTCGCTTGATAGCTCTTCCCACTGTTGTTCGAAATCATTCTTAAAAAAATCCATGGAGGCAACCGTACCAATTAATATTGTAAGAATTAGAGTTTTCACAACAAACATTAAAAACTGAAATTGACGTTTCATCGTTTAATCATCTTTTTTAGTGGGTATGCATATTCTCTGGGCCAGCTCTGTTTTCGCAGCAAGAAATCTGGCACTTCACCAAATATCTTATACCGCCTAATCTCCCAACTCTCCATATCAGCAATCATTCGCTTTCTCTTTTGAGCATACTTCACAAATTTTAGATTTTCTTTGTACCACGAAGGCAAATTGGTATCTGGGTTCTCAGTTACTTCGAAATCGCCTGAATAAATCCCCACCTGGATATTCCACAGGGAGTTAAAGTTGTAGTGATCGAAGCCGGGAAGTCCCTTGAAGGCCAAGCCGTTGAACTTGATGGAGAGGAACATGATAGGTGACCTCTTGCCATTTCCTATAAAGAAATATTTATTTACACATTTTTTCACTTTTTTGACAATGTAAGAAAATTGTATGATTTCCCAGATAGAGTGTCCAAAAGCTCATCTTGATCGACGTGAAGTTGAATAATATCGAAATCGATAATAAATTTTTCACTTTTATCGACGATGTAAGATTTTTATAAGATTCCTCAGATAAAGTGTATCCGAAAGCTCCCCTTGATTAAGGTGAAGTTTTAAAATCTCAGGATAGCCTAGCCCTGAACGTGCATCTCTTTTTAATGAAATGGATTTATCCTTGTAGGGAGTCGTACCATGACGCATGCCACTAGAGTAGTTGCTCATCAGTCTACTAAAAAGCCCAAACAAGGCTTAACATCAACGCATGTTATTCTTTCCGGAGTAGCAAAGCTCTTGAAGGGGCAACGCTGCTTTGCCGAAGAATTCGGGCTAACTTATCCCACTATTGTGCACCCTGAATGCCAGGTTTTTCGCCAAGGAAAACCTGAGACAATCATTCATGAGTGGTTTCAGGATAAAACCAACGGACCACAAAAATTCAGTCATCTTATCGAAGATCTCGTTGAGCACAATCTTGCCCTTTGTGCCGCACTTGACGGGGTTGCACAAGAGTCTATTAATCGGCTCAGTCCTGCGGCGGTTAGATCAAAAGGCCCCAGAATCTTTGGCTGGCGTCCCTTTAGCTGGCTAACCTTCCGCCGACTCCATCGCTCCTTCCAGAATAATGATTATTTGCGCCATCAAGAGCTTGTAGTGAAAGGTTTTGCAAAAGCCTACTCTTTTCACCGAGAGGCTTTTCGAAGCAACAAATCTTGTCATAATAACAACTTATAACCAAGGATATTCCATGAATAACATTCTGCCTCGTACGTCGTTTTTTTTACTGCTTCTTTTCACGCTGTTTTTGGTTGGATGCGGTTCACCCCAAGTGAAATTAAATTTATCGACGACTGCCAATGTGAACATGAACAACGACAAGGAACCTTTACCTGTGGTTGTGCGGATCTATCAATTGAACGATTCTAAAGCCTTTGAAACTGCTACTTTCAGGGAGTTATGGAAATCTGACTTAACGGTCCTTGGGAATAGCCTGCTACGCAAAGAATCCCTGACCATGGATCCTTCCTCTCAACAAAAAATCAAACTTGACCGTCATGAAGAAACTCGGTTCGTCGCGTTGATGGCTGCCTTTCACAATCAACCTAATGATTCCTGGCGAACAATCAAAAAATCCGATGGTTCGATAATGGGACTCAAACTATCCACCTCCCTCAAGGTGACGCTAAAAGACAATGTCATTGAGATCGTTGAATAAAATGTGGCCAAACCCCGCAAAGTGCGGGGACTCTTTTTAGTGCCCATGCTTTGTGGGGTATAAGTACCTTCACCAAATTCATTCCCAAAAAACAGGAAATGAATTTCTAAGGTACTAAAAATCATAAACATCAGTTTACACCTTCTTTCTCTTAACTTAATGATCCATTTTATGGGAGTGACACGCAATGAGTAGAATTGTTTGGGCCGAAGGAGTTTTTTTAAGCCAGCAACACTTTCAGACTTGGGACAACCAGCTCGAACGCGCTCTATGTATTCGCCAAACCCTGACTAACCCTTTTTCATGGGGGATTATTTCACTATCCATTGATCAGGATGCCTTGAATCTCGGACGTTTTCAGGTCATTGATTTATCAGCCATTTTTCAGGACGGGCGTCTCGTACATTATCAGGCTGCTACCGACAAACCTTTAACATGTGAACTTGATGCTCCTGGTGGTGACGCCCTGGGAGTGTATCTGGCGTTACCGGCCAATAACCATGTCGACGGTATTTCCGGTTATCCTCAATCAACTCAATTGAGTGGTTGGGTGACTGATTATCAGGAAATCCAGGATAGCTTTGACGCCGACCGAAAACGTGAAATCCTGCTGGCAAAGCCTAACTTGCACTTAATGACAGACGAGAGAGCTCTTTCGCCCTTCACTACCCTCAAGATAGCCGAAGTGTCACATAACGGAGATCAGCGATATCGGCTGATCGATAATTATATTCCGCCTTTGTGCCGTATCTCTGTCTCATCGGTTCTGATCCAGCGACTCAATCGCATTATTGAAACACTCAATGCAAAGCGCAAACAGATCGAGGCGTCACGGGAAGGATGCGACGGTGGAGCCTCAGGATTCGCCCGGACCGACCCGAACAACCATGCTCTCTTACAAAGTCTCAATGGTATGATTCCGCAGCTGAAACACTTACTCCGCCATAGCAGCCTCCATCCAGAGCAGCTTTATCGCCTGCTGTGCAATGTTGCCGGCTCGTTTTGCACTTATCACAACAAAGCAACAATCGACAACATCCCGCCTTATGACCATGAGGACCTCACTCAGGTCTTTCAGAAGCTGGATGCTATGTTGTCCATCTTGCTGGAACTGAACACTACTGCCAAATCGACGTCGGTCGTACTTCAAAAGGAAACTGCCAACCTCCTGTCAAGTACCGGTATTTCCCAAACACTTTTTCACAATGAAACATTTTTTATCGAGGCTCTGTTTGAAGCCGATGACCCCAACTGGATTACCGACTTTGCACGACAGGTCAAAGTGACCGCGCGCAGTACCATTGAAACTACAGTTGCCTCGGCACTGCCCGGTGTTCGCTTGGTACACACTCAGCGTCCTCCTGCCAAACTGGCGACCCGGAGCGGGTGCGAATATTTTCGATTGGAAGCGCGTGGAGACTTTTGGGAACAGATAATCAAAGAAAGCTCCCTGGCAATCTATCTACCCCATTCTTTCAGTACGTCGGATATCAAACTTGTTACGGTCGAGGGGTAATTATCATGGAAAAAGAAACAAGAAAACAAACGTATAACCCTTTACTGAGTTCTTGTGAGGCATTGTTCTCGCTAGGTATGCCTCTAAAGAGCGATCAGAAAGCAGCATCCTTGAGTACAGGCTTTCGAGATCAGGTCCAGGCGGCCTTCATTGCCATGGAAAAATCGGCTTTCGAATACCAGATCGGCATGGTGGAATTCAAAGACGCTAAATACGCCTTGGCTGCCTACATAGACGAGGTGGTCCTAAGCTCCACCTGGCCCGGCCGACTGGAGTGGATGTCTCATCCCCTGCAACTGGAATTTTTTGGCGAGCATACGGCCGGCGAAGGTTTTTTTGCCCGTCTCGCCAATTTGCGGCAGGGGGGCGAGGAGAATGTGAATCTTCTTGAGTTATATTACTACTGTCTGCAACTTGGCTTTGAAGGGATCTACAGAGTAAAAGGCCTGGAGCACCTGATGGCCTTGCAGGTCGACCTGCGAAGCCAAATCGACAGTTATCGGGGACCTATTCAGGTCAAACTTTCTCCCGATGGTCTCCCTGAGCATATCCTGATGAGCCAGGCTCGGCAGCACCTCCCTTACTGGGTCATTTCCGTAGTAACTGTTGCCGCCGTATTCTTTACCTTTATCGGCTATTCCTATGTGTCCAACAAAATTGCGGATTCCAGCATCGCATCAATTCAGAGGAACAAGGATATCATCCTGAAACTACAGGAAGACTCCTACTAATCGCTCCACCATCTCCTTTATAGATAAAATCACTATGCAAAATATACTCATTTTTTTTCAGGCGTACCTATTCGGTCGGCTGGGGTCCAGGGCCTTGGGGCTGATGCTGATTCTTTCCCTGATTTGGTGGGCCGGACCTTATGTAGGTCTCCATGAACCTAACATCAGGCTATACCTCATTGTCGGCACCGTGATATTGTTCCTTGGCATCTGGCTGGTGAGCACATTCATTGTTCGCAAACGTTCGAATCAGTTCAAACAGGCTTTGGATTCTCAAGGAGGACAAGATCAGTCTCGACAGCTTGAAATCGAGGAATTGCGCACCAAGATGACTGCAGCCGTTTCTTCTCTCAAA
>JBARUR010000419.1:0-4152 GCA_049645845.1 Desulforhopalus sp.
TTATGAATAAATTGATACTGTGGCGGAACGACAGCACCATGTCTTCCGGACGTAACCGGACCTGTTATGACCAGACATTTCCCCGTTCAAATTTCCCTGCGCACCAAGTTCATTATTTTCATCGGCGCCATCATTTCCGCCTTCTATCTTTTCATGCTGTACCGCACTGCGGTTTTCGATGAAAAGATGATTCTCAAACAGGCCGAGCAACAGGCCCGAATGCTGTACCAACAGATTCTTTTGACCAGGCAATGGGCGTCGGACCACAATGGCCTGTTCATCATGCAACGAAAGGGAGTCGAGCCCAATCCCTATCTGGAACTGCCTGTTGTCATTGACTCTAACGGCCATTCATACTTCATGCGTAATCCGGCGATGATCACCCGGGAGCTTTCAGACTATGCGCAAAGAGATGGCCTCGGTTACTTTCGGGTGACCAGCCTGAAACCGGTTAATCCGTCCAACGCCCCTGATGCCTTCGAAAAGAGCGCTCTTGAGGCGTTTGACTCGGGTACGCTGGAAGTAATCGATGTAGATAAATCGGCTATGGGCCGGGTCGTGCGGTTTGTCGCCCCCCTGGTTGTCACCGAATCATGCCTTGGCTGCCACGCCAGACATGGGTATGACGTGGGAGATATCCGGGGCGGGCTTTCTATTACCATCCCGATTGATTGGGCCCACGAACTGATAACTAAAAATATGAAGGCGCTGATTTTTATCGGGGTCATGAGTATCCTGATCGTCACGGTCGCGCTTTTTCTGATGTTTGAGTCGCTCATCGTTCACCGGATCAAGAACCTTTCCCTGGCCATGGAGAGTTTTCCCGATGAATCTCCCGACCGCTACCTGCTTCCTTCACGATTCAAGGACGAGATTGATACGGTGTCTTCCAATTTTGTGCTCTTTTGCAACCGGTTAACTAAATCCCGGGAAGAATTGCTGGCCACTAAGGCCCAGGCACATCTCAGTGAGAAAATGGCCAGCCTGGGTATTCTCACCTCCGGGATAGCCCATGAGATCAACAATCCCCTGGGCGGGATGCTCAATTGCGTCAAATCGATGCGGGAAAATCCCGGTGACCGGGAGCTGAATGAACGGTATTTGCCGCTGCTCGACAAAGGTCTCAGGCAGATAGAGACTATCATGCGGCAACTGCTCAATTTCGGCAGAATGGAACCGCTGCATCTTCGTAAAGTCAATCTGCGAAGTCTGCTCGATGAGTGCACCATGCTTCTCTCCTACAAGTTGAAAAATATCGATTTTATCAACCGGATAGAAGTTGACGGTGAACATCTGCTGGATGCCGAGGCACTTAAACAGATCATCATCAATATCGGCCTGAACGCCATACAGGCCATGCCGGATGGGGGCAAACTGACCATCGCCTGCACCATGCAAGCAGGTGTGCTCACGCTGGTGTTCCAGGATACCGGGATGGGAATAGCTGAAGAAAATCTTCCCCATATCTTTGATCCTTTTTTTACCACCAAAGGGGTCGGGGAGGGAACCGGACTCGGTTTGGCGGTCACCTATTCGCTCGTGCAGAGGATGAATGGAACAATAACTGTCAACAGCACATCAGGCCAGGGTACTGTTTTTACACTTATCATTCCCGTGGCCCCGAATCGGACACAGCAGACTGAAAAATAACATTATTTCAATAATTTGAGGTTGATCATTTCACCAAGAGGAAAAGACACCAGACGATGCCAAGAATCCTGCTCGCAGAAGATGACGAGATCATGCGAATCTCAATTTCCGACCGGTTACGAAAATACGGTTGGCAGGTGGACGAAGCCGATGATGGCCGTGAGGCCATGTCCCTGTACGAGAAAAACCATTATCATCTGATTATCTCCGATATCAGGATGCCCCGCCTGAGCGGTCTGGAACTGCTCCACCATATCCGCAAACACAATCCGGACACCGACATCATCATCATGACCGCCTACGGCTCGATCGACGACGCCATCAGCTGCCTGCGGCAGGGAGCCACCGATTATATTCTGAAACCGTTTGATATTGACGACCTGATTATCCGTGTTACCCGGCTCCTTGATCAGCAGGCAATAAAAACACGATGCGAACTCCTCGAAGCTTCATGCAAGACAGCGAATAATTACACGCTGTTCGGCAACAGTGAACCAATGCAACGGGTATATTCGCTTATTAAACAGGTGGCGCCGACCAACTCGACGATTCTCATTACCGGGGAATCCGGCACGGGCAAGGAGCTGGCGGCAAGAGCCATTCATAAGGCAAGTCCACGGCACGATAAGCCGTTTGTATCGATAAACTGTCCGGCCATCCCCGAGGGATTGATGGAATCGGAGTTGTTTGGCCATGAAAAGGGGGCCTTTACCGGGGCCGACCAGCGCCGGAAAGGAAAATTCGAGCTCGCCGACGGCGGAACGCTCCTGCTCGACGAACTGGGCGATCTTCCAGGACCTCTGCAGGCCAAACTGCTTCGTGTCCTGCAGGAAAGCCAGATAGAACGGGTCGGCGGTAGTAAGAGCATCCGGGTTGATGTGCGCATTATTTCGTGTACCGCAAAGGATTTGCAAAAAGAGGTCGAGGCCGGCCGATTTCGCTCGGACCTCCTCTTTCGCTTGCAGGTCATTCCCCTGAAAATGCCTCCTTTGCGTGAACATAAAGAGGATATCGAAACTCTCTGTCAGGTGTTTCTTGGGGAATTCAACACCCAGCATGGCCGGACAATCATGATCGGCAAAGAAGCGATCAGCAGTCTGAAACAGTATAACTTTCCCGGCAATGTCAGAGAATTGCGCAACATAATGGAGAGGGCTTCGGTTCTTTGCCGGGGAACCGAGATAACACAGGAAGATTTACCGCATGAATTGGGTGAAATTCCGACACTTGCCGCTACCGAGGGTACCTTGAGTGACAAATTGGCGATGGTGGAAAGAGGCTTTCTTCAGCAGGCATTAATTGCCAGCAACGGCAACCGCACCGAAACTGCCCGGCTTTTGGGCATAAGCAGGAAAAATCTTTGGGAGAAAATGAGGGCGCACGAACTGGAATGAGCGCCTAGTGCCGCAGGTTGACGAAAACAGAAGTGTTACCAATCGGTAACGAAAAAAGAAAATGATGCTACTGAGTGGTAACATCACAAATGCGAGGAACTCTTAACTTGCTGATATCTTAACTATCTTGTTGTTGGTATGTTATTTGCTCTGGGAGATGTGAATTATATAAAGGTTTGTTCCCGGCAGTGCCGGGAGGCTGTTGTAGCGGCAAACCGGGGAAAGAACCCAAAAAGAGGTTTCTCAGGGTGACAAGACTTTTTAGCAAGGAGGAAGAGATGAAGAACAGGGTGCTCGTTAAAGGTATAGCGGCAGCAATTGGTGCCGTTATGGTTATCGGTTCAACGGCAATTGGCTGGGCTGCGGATGGCGGCGTGGTTGACAAGGGAGTAGAAAGCAGGAACGAGAAGTGGGCGGATAAATATCCTGCCCAATACAATTCCTGGAAGAAGACATCGGAAAACGATGAAATAACCGATATGATAAAGCAAAAGCCGCAACTTGCCGTACTCTGGTCCGGCTATGGCTTTGCCAAGGATTACAACGCACCGCGCGGACACAATTATGCCCTGCAGAGTAATATCAACACCCTGCGAACCGGGGCTCCGGTAGGTCCGGCCACCGGACCGATGCCCACCGCCTGCTGGACCTGCAAATCTCCCGATGTCCCGAGAATCATGGAAGAGCAGGGAGAACTGGAATATTACACCGGCAAATGGGCCAAATACGGCAATGAGGTGGTCAATTCCATCGGCTGCGCCGACTGCCATGACAGCCAGACCGCCGAGGTGAAGATCTCCCGTCCCTATCTGCTGCAGGGTCTTGAGGCGATAGGGGTAGATTCCGCCAATCTGAGTCACAACGACATGCGAACTCTGGCCTGCGCCCAATGCCATTCCGAGTACTACTTCAAAAAGACCGAATGGACCGATAAGGAAGGCACCAAGAAAACCGCCGCCGTAGTCACATTTCCATGGAAGAATGGTCTGACTGCCGAAGATATGGAAAAATATTACGATGATATCAATTTTACCGATTGGACGCACAAGATCAGTAAAGCGCCTATGCTCAAGGCCCAGCACCCCGGCTATGAGATGTTTCAGAGCGG
>JBARUR010000420.1:0-2178 GCA_049645845.1 Desulforhopalus sp.
CCTTGAAAAAATCGGAGTCGATGCACTCTGCGTCAATGTCGGCTGGCATGAGGCGCAGGTTCCGCAGATTGTGACCAAAGTACCCAGAGGTGCTTTTGCCTATCTTGCCCGGGACATGAAAAAGAAGGTCACTATTCCCGTCATTGCCAGTCACCGGATCAACGATCCCAAAATTGCCCGGCTGCTGATATCGGAAAAATTTTGCGACATGGTTGCCATCGGCCGGGCCCTGATTGCCGACCCGTGGTTTCCTGAGAAAGCCCGCACCGGCAGGGAAAAAGAGATTATTCATTGTGTGGCCTGTGGGCAGGGATGTTTTGACAATCTTTTTAAGATGAAGTCGGTGGAATGTCTTTGCAATCCACGAGCCGGGCATGAGCATGAAGCGCAACCGGCAAAATCTGAAAATCCCCAGAAGGTGATGGTCGTAGGTGGCGGGGTAGCGGGAATGTCAGCGGCAATCGCTGCAGCAGAACAGGGGCATAGGGTCAGTCTTTATGAAAAAGGTCTGCAGCTTGGCGGACAATTGCATTTGGCCGGAGCCCCTCCTGGGCGCGGTGAATTTTTGGTGTTCAGTGAAGACCTTGCGCGTCAACTTGCTCTTTACGATATCAAAATATTGCTGAACAACACCGTGGACGGAGAGATTCTTGTGCATGAGAATCCCGATTACCTTATCCTGGCAACCGGCGGCGAACCAATTATTCCTGCAATTCCGGGAGCGGATGGCGAAAATGTTGTTTCTGCCTGGGATGTCCTTTCAGGTAAGGTTGAAACAGGCAGGAAGGTGGTAGTTATCGGTGGCGGCGCTGTTGGAATTGAGACGGCCCTGTTTCTTGCTGAACAAGGCACACTGTCTGGTGAAGAGTTGAAATTTTTGTTGGTCAACGGTGCGGTTCCCGCTGAAAAATTATACCAGTTGGCAACAGAAGGAACAAAGGAAGTGATTGTGGTCGAGATGGCGGATAATTTTGGCGCTAACTTCGGCAAGTCAACCCGCTGGGGTATGCTGCAGGATGTGAGCAGGTTTGGTATCAAGACCCTGGCGCAGACCAAGGTGCTGGAAGTAACCGGAACAGGTGTACGGATAGAACATGGTGGAAATGAACAGGTAGTTGGAGCAGAGAGCGTTGTTTTGGCGGTAGGAACCAAATCGGCAAATCCACTTGAGAAAATAGCTTCCGAATTGGGCATCACCTGTCGGGTGGTAGGAGACGCCCTGGCTCCTGGTACTGTGTTTGAGGCGAATCATCAAGGCTATAGTGCAGGAAAAAATATCGATTGAACTGCTGCATGGCATTGTCCGGCATCAAAAAATGGAGGAGAACAGGTGTTATTACTCAACCCTAAAAAATATGAGCGGTTTCATGCCGATGCTGAATCACGGGATCTTGTCCTGAAAACCATCGACTTTTTTGAAAAAAAAGGCCTGAAAAAGATAAAAGAAGATGATCAGTCAATGGTCTGGTACGAGGATTTTCTCGACTTTATTAAAGAAGAAAAGATTTTTGCCCACTTCCTCACGCCTGAAAGCTACAGCCGGGATGGCGGTCGCTGGGATATGTACCGAATCAGCGAATTTAATGAGATCCTCGGGTTTTATGGGCTCTGCTACTGGTATGCCTGGCAGGTGACCATCCTCGGGCTTGGGCCGATCTGGATGGGCACCAATGAAGCGGTGAAAAAAAAGACAGCGCAGCTGCTGGCTGAAGGAGGAATCTTCGCCTTCGGTCTTTCAGAAAAGACCCACGGCGCCGACCTCTATTCCAGTGAAATGTTGCTTGTCCCGCAGGATGACGGAACTTATCTGGCGAGAGGCGCAAAATACTATATCGGCAACGGCAACTGTGCTGCATTAGTTTCAACCTTTGGTAAGATCGAAGGGACCGGAGAATATGTATTTTTCGTTGTCGATCCCAAGCATGACAAATACGAATGCGTCAAGAAGATCGACACCTCCGGAGTACGGCAGGCCTACGTGGCGGAATATGCACTGCACGACTACCCTGTCACTGAAGACGACATACTCTCCCGGGGAGAACACGCCTGGAATTCTTCACTCAACACTATTAATATAGGAAAGTTTGAGCTGGGCTGCGCCTCCATCGGTATCGGTACCCACTGTTTTTATGAGGCACTCAATCATGCGGCCAGCCGTAATCTCTACGGTCGCTACGT
>JBARUR010000421.1:0-2786 GCA_049645845.1 Desulforhopalus sp.
GTTTTTTTAGTGCCGAGGTGTTGGGCTAGGTGAGAAAGTTTAATTCTGTACCCTTCGTTTGTTCTACAGGTATAAGAAACCACAGGTGCTACATAGAAATCTTGTTCAGGTCCTGAATACTTGTCTATAATTCCAGATATAGTTTTCATTTTTTAATCCTTCATTTGAATTTAAATATCAATTGTTGTGCTTTTAGATATAAATATCAGATGTAAAAATAAAAAGCAATGATTTGTTTTGATAGGTGTTGTTCATGTGAACCGAAGGATAAAAGGGGCTTTGCGTCCCATACCTCTAATAGCCTATATCAAACAGCGATATAGGCGAGGTATTACACCTTGTCTCTCAGTGAGCACCCTGTTCTGGCTCTTTGGCTGTCCAGAGTCTGCGCTTCGCTTGATAATGGTAAGTCTGTGGTTAATGACTGTCCGAACGTCAACAGCGGTCTAAGATAGAAGGAAGAGTCCAGGACAACTTAATTGATGTAATTATATCGTGGTGGGTTCGAGATCCGGACGAATCCTTTTCACAGCTCGTCGGGCTTTTTGGATGGAATCGTAATGCATGATTGAATCACCGCCTTGGAGGTATGCAGCATTACCATTCAACTCCACACGGACAGTACAAAAGCCTATTTTTTCTTCGATTACGATTTTGTCTGCAATTTTGAGATTTTCAATTGATGTTTTCGACAAACGAGCCATTTAGTCACCTATAGTTAATATTTAGTAGATGACTAATAATACATTAGTTGTGGATTAGTCGCAAGACAAAAGAGAGCAAGACAAAAGAGAGCAAGAGCTAACTTTCGCTTCGCTTAGTATTCAAATATGATTTTAATATTCAGATATGAATAGGTTCGCTTATCGTCGTCGCTCCTCAAGTCGTCGACTCCTCCTCTTCGCTCACTCTCATAGCTTTTGGACATATTCTTTTACAGCTGCAGAGAATCGTGAAGCAGCCGCCAATCTATCATGCTTAACCATCCCATCAGGAGTAATTTCAGTTTTTTGCTTCTTAGGTATCACAGAAGTAAAAAACTTATCTCCGGTGTCGGTGACTTCGGTCAAATTGTAAGATCCAGAATAGAAGGAATAGCAAAGATCAATATAGGGAAGTAATTTCAATTCATCTTCGATGGTGTCATTCAGATCATCAGGTATTTTGATTCCCCAAAGAGAGCCATAAGTGAAAGTGAGCCGACGACCGGATAAAACCTTGTAGGCGTGAATCTGGTCAGCGTGTTCAATGTCGTTCAATTTCAAAGCGTACTTAGAAGCCTCACAAATGGCCTTTAAAAGGCTTGTTTCTCCGGTTTGCCCTGGAACATGGGTAATCTTGCGAACGTCAACCATAAAGGAATCCTTAGTCAGTTCTAGCCATTCTGCTTGCAACTGCTTCTCGAACTCTACAGGACATTCGTAAACCTTGCCTTTTCTGGTCACAGTCTTAAATACCACAGATGGATTCAAAAGAGCTATTTCGTGCGAATGAGGATGCCAGCCATGACCGCCAGCACCTTTTTTGAATTCATAAGATCCGAAGGAACCGTCAATGAATCTGGTTATAGATTTGTTTTTCAAACTTGTTCTATGCAAAGCATTGCGCCGAGCATGGAGAAGCCTTTTTTTAGCGCTTGTTATGTGCTCGTAGCGCTCATTTAATGATTCGCCGTTCTTCACGGTCATGGTAATGAGAACAGGAACCAAAGAGGGGTTTTCGGCCATTACAGCCAGTATTTTCTTTTCAACCTCATGAACGGTCTTAGCAGACCGCCTTAAGGCACACATAGCGCAAAGAAGATGCTTTTTACAGGTGCAACCGCCGATCAAGCGATATTGACCGACGGTGTACCAGTTGCGGAACCAAAGCTGCTTGGAACATCCTTCAAGGGCTTCAAGAACCTTGTTCAAAGAAGGTTCATGCTGTAAAATATACTCTGCAACACTAACTTGATGTTGCTTAGCTTTCGCATACCGTGAAAGTTTCGTTAAGTGCCCTTGTTCTCCTGATTCCGTCTCGCAAACTTCATCAGAAAGTTCAAGGGCATTTCTTTTTTCAGGTTCTGGCATATTTTCCCCAATGTCGCATAATGTTCATTCCTAACAACTTCCGCTTCTTTTGTCGCTCTGCAACCCCTATAAAAGCAGGTGGTAGCACTTTATTTCCTAGTATCAAGTATAGAAGCCCAAAAACGAAGCCCTCCGGCTACGCCGAAAGGGCCACGTTTCCGGCTTCTGATTTCAGAAAAAAGGTAATGAGTTGACCGGATTTATTTACATACAATCCGATCGGGAAAGTTGCGTCTTTGCCTTGTTGACCTAGAAGCGAATCAAAGACCGGTTTGGGAACCTTCAAAGTAACCAAAGAGTTTTTAACCTGACCGTCAGCAGTAAGGGAATCACCGAGCAGCTGCACGTTGTGCGAAGCCTCATATTTTTCGGTGGCTGGATTTGAGAAGAGATTTAAGATTTTGCCTGTAATTTGATACATTTTTTCTCCTTTAAGAGGTTTGGTTATTTAGCTTCGATGCGCTAATTCTTCTTCGTAATCTTGCATTGCTTCGTAATAAGACTGAGCAAGACCTTCTTCAAAATCTTCAAGAACCTGCTCAATAGCTTCATCAATAGCAGCTTCGAAAAGTTCTGTTGCTAAATTGGTTTTTTTAGTGCCGAGGTGTTGGGCTAGGTGAGAAAGTTTAATTCTGTACCCTTCGTTTGTTCTACAGGTATAAGAAACCACAGGTGCTACATAGAAATCTTGTTCAGGTCCTGAATACTTGTCTA
>JBARUR010000422.1:0-16329 GCA_049645845.1 Desulforhopalus sp.
GCAGCCGTTTCTTCTCTCAAATCATCGGAACTGGGAACCTCTCATCGTGGAAACGCTGCTCTTTATGCCCTTCCCTGGTTTATGATAATTGGCCCGTCGGCGGCCGGGAAAACAACCTTGCTTCGAAATTCAGGTCTGAGCTTTCCTTACGCCCACGATAACGATATCGATATCCGCGGTTTTGGAGGCACACGTAACTGCGACTGGTGGTTCTCTAATGAAGCGGTTCTTCTCGATACAGCCGGACGCTACACTACCGAACAGAATGATCACGAAGAATGGTTGGCCTTTCTGAGCATGTTGAAAAAGCACCGTCGTCGTCAACCCTTGAACGGAGCAGTCGTCGCCATCAGTCTGTCCGTCCTTTTAACAGCCGATAGCCAGGAAATCGAACGTCACGTCAAAATCATACGCGACCGCATCGATGAGCTGTCCGTACGACTGGGATGTATATTTCCCATCTATATAGTCTTTACCAAGTGTGATTTGCTCTATGGGTTCAACGCTTATTTTGCCGATCTTGACGAAAAAGAACGTGAGCAGGTATGGGGCGTCTGGATGGGCCATAACAAAAACGGCGACTTTACAGATGCTTTTCATCGGAAGATGACCGACATATACAATCGTCTGTGCGAAATACGGATTCATAAATTGTCCATGGTGCGCAACATGGAGGCTAAGGGTGAATTGTTTGATTTTCCAGCCCAGTTCGATGCGGCCAAAGACCGTCTGGTGGAGTTCATTTCTAAGCTGACTACCGAAAATCCTTACCAGGATACACCTAACTTCTGTGGGATCTATATGACGAGTGCTACACAGGAGGGAACGCCGATCCAGAAAATTCTTGGCAACATGCGCCAAGCCTTTGGATATATTGATGAGAACAATGAGACCGGAAGGCCTGATCCAAAAAGCTTTTTCGTCAAAAATTTCTTTAAGAGAGTAGTCTTTCCCAACTCCAACGATGTGAGCCGCACCCGTAAGCTGAGCGTGATTCATCGTGTACTCAAAACCTCCTGTATTCTTGCTTCTGTTGGTGTCACGGCTGGTTGCTTTCTGTTGTTCAGCACCACTTTGACGGTTAACACACTCTTGTTGAAAAAAGGAGTAGAAGCCTCTGAACGATTGGCCGAGGAAGCTCAATCGAAGGAAAATGGCCTCTACCAGGATTTCCTGGCTCTGACTTTAGTCCTGGAGCAGTATCAGACCTTGATTAATAACAAAAACAATTTGCCCCTGTCCCTGACTCTTGGCGTATATGAAGGTGATAAACAACTACCTGCCATACGATCGCTGATATTGAGCTCATTTGAACGGGCTTTTTACAAACCTGTCCTTACCGGTCTGGAGTCACGCCTGACCAATCATGCCACATTATGGGCAACAGCCGATTTAAAGCGCCAGGATGAAATTCGGGATTCATTTTATGAAGACCTGAAAACTTATCTGATGCTGAGCCAGCCGAACAGGTTGGAACCTGACTATGCGGTACCGGTACTGCAGCAAATTATCCATGAACGCCTGGTAGGTTATAAAGACGATCAGGCCCTAAATGAATCGGACAATCAACACCTGTCGGAGCTCCTTCATCTTTATCTCTCCCACTTGCTGGTGGACATGGAACACCCGGACTACATAGCGCCCTATCAGCCAAACCTCGCCTTGATCATGGAAGCCCAGAACCAACTTAAGGCAATGCCGGATTCCGGACGCCTCTACTCGCAGATTCTCAACAAAGGAAAACTCAAATCGCCGCCGATTCCCTTAAATGACATGATTACAGGACCCGGACGAGGATTATTGACCAGCGAACACAAACAACCTTTTGTATTTACCTCTGATGGCTGGCGCACCTATGTCCAACCGGAAATCAAAAATCTGGTCAAGGTTGCCTGCCGGGGAGACTGGGTTACCGGTTATCTGCAGGATTTAAAGACGGAAGCACTCCAAGAGCATACTTCTGCAAGTGACGAATTTGCGGTGCAACTGGAAGCCGATATCCGTGCACTCTATTTTACAGATTATGCAGACAGCTGGTTGGACTTAATTAACCAGGTACAACTGCATCCCTTTAACTCTCTTGACGACGCAGCGGGTAAAATGTTGATGGTAGCTCGAAATGACGGACCTTTCGCTGAATTGCTCAAGGTAGTCTCTAAAAACATCAACATTGCTCAATCCGGTGGATTGACCATAGCAGCCGGCAACACCATCAAAACAGTTTCCTTGATACCTGAACTGGAAGCGCCCTTGCATGATCTCCGGAAATTAACGGATCCGGGCGACAAAATGAACACGAGCCTTCCGATCAATCAATATTTGCTGGCTTTAACCTCGGCCCAGTCTGAAATAGAGCAAATGGCGGCGGCGGTCGAAGTGCACCAGGAATCCTTTAATCATGCGTCGGCAATTCTCGGAGGAACCGGTACCACCAACTCGGAACTATATAAATGCTGGCTTTCTACCAATAGCCTGCTCAATGGAATAGACGCCCGCACACGTAAAGTGGCAGAGCATCTCCTTTATGAACCAATTCAAAAAGCCTGGATGGCCATTATCCAGCAGACGCAAGGGCACCTGCAGAACCAATGGACGAGTTCCGTACTGGTTCACTATAAACATAAGCTTTCGGAAAAGTTTCCTTTCTCCTTAAAGGGTAATGACGCCTCTTTAAATGATGTCTCCGATTTTTTCCGACCAGGTGATGGTGTGATCTGGGCATTTACCGAAGATCAGCTTAAACCCTTCCTGCGTAAAAAGCGTAATGGCTGGACCGAGAAATCCTGGTTGGGCACGGGCTTGGACTTTGATCGTTCACTTCTCAATTCACTGGCGCAGGCTGCACTGATTTCGTCCGGCATGTTCCAGCACGGGGAATCTCGACCGGATGTCCTCTTTTCGATCTTTCCCATACCAAGCAAGGGCTTGCGGGTTGTCCACTTTGAATCCAATGGACAAAAGTTAACTTATCAAAATGAACCGCAGGAATGGAAACCATTTCGATGGCCCGGCGACAAACAAACCTTCGGTGCTCTTATCGGCGCCATCCCCAGTGGCAATCAGTCAATGATCACCAGGAAATATTCAGGTGACTGGAGTCTGTTCCATCTGCTGCAGGACGCCGATATTTCAACTCAGGGCCTTCAATACGAACTGTCCTGGGAATTGAAAAACGATCAGGAACTCCCCGTAACCGTGCAATTAGCCCTTCGTCCCGACCGGCAGAACAATATTTTTGCCGAAGGTCTATTTTCACATTTTCGACTGCCCGGCCAAATTTTTAAAAAGTAGAATCTTATGTTTGGAATTTTCGATAAAACAACAGCATCCAAACCATTGCCGGATCGGTTACGACCTTGTTGCTTCGGCAAAATGCCGATGCACGCCGATTTCATAAGGCATAACCTGATCACACGGGAAGTCGGTGCTTTTGAAAAATGGCTGCAGGAAGGAGTTGGGTGTATCACACGAAAACATCCCAAAGGTTGGCCCCCGATTTACCGGGATTTTCCCAGGCATCATTTTGTTATGTCCGGTGGAGATCAGAAAAACAACCTCTTGGGATCTTTGATGTCGAGCCGGGATAAAGGCGGCAGAACCTATCCTTTTGTCACCCTAACCGTGGCCGCAGCCCCCTTACTTCATAACAACCGGGCCACTTTGCCATTGGTTTATCGTGATTATTTCAATGGCTCCGACACGCTGCTCAATACAACTTGGGAAAATGGCACCGTTGCGGAACTTAACAGGGACGTAGATGGTCTTGCCATGGACAACTTTGCGCTTCAACAGAGGGATTTGCTGGAAAGGCAGATTCAACTTTTAAGCGGGATCCCCATGAAAAATTACTGGGAACGCCTAAGTAACCAAATAGCGGCAGAGGACCGGGAGAAATTCTTGTGTTGCTTTTACAATGTTATGAAAACCGTACTGGAACGTGGACCCGGCAGAACCCATTTCGGAATCCGCATTCCAATTCCATCGGATAATGACCAGACCCCATACGTGGTGTTCTGGGTGCAGATGGTGGAATCCCTGCTGGAGGACCGCTTCTGGAATGCTCATTATTTCTGGAACAAAACATGCGATGATAATGGTTCCTGTCTAACACTTTTTTTCCGTCCTCTACCTCCCAGCTATCTCTTACCTCTGGTCAACCATGAGCTGGAGGATAATGCAGTATTTCACATCGGTCGGGAGTGGCCTTCACTGCCGACTTTTAAAAGTCGGGTAGATCTTCGTCGGCTGCTGGTAAAAGATGACCTCCCGATGCTGGAAGTTCTGTATCGGACAGGACGCAGGGAGATGCTTTGATGCCACCCACTACACTATCCGAATGGGTCTGCAGCGTTGCAACCCCATTTACCGGACAACCCTGTGGAGAAGATCCACGATATCTCAATGATTTTCAAGATGTCAAAGAGGAAATCGATAAACTCCGCAATGTCGATTACGCCACAGTTCTGACAACCTGCCGGAACTTGCTTGGTCAAGTCACAAAAGACCTGCGCATAGCCGGTTATTACCTGATGGGTGCAACCTACGTAGACGGTTTACCCGGCCTGCTTGAGGCACTCCAGGCTTACCGGATGCTGCTGGAAAACTTTTGGGAGGCTTGCCACCCTCAGAGCGAGACTGCCAGGCTTGGAGCACTGGGTATGCTCAATAATGCTAAAATTGTCTCTTTTGCGGAACAGCATATCGATCAAACAAACGAGAACCTGCTGGACAATCTGCAGCAGGAAATCAATCTGATCAATGCCTTTCTGACTGGGAAATTAGGTGAAGAAGCACCCCGCCTGACAGCTTTGGCAACATGGACTGAAAAGCTGATCAAGAGAAGAGTCGCCACTGAAACGCCAACTCCCACTGAATCGGAAGTCACTTCTTCCTCAACAGGCAAAAAGGTCGTCGAAGACATTACCTCCGAACATGATCTTGGTGCAATAACCCGGAAAATTCATACGCACTTAATACGTTCCGGAGAGCTGGGAAGGGCGTTGGCTTACTCCCGCGCTTTCCGCTGGGGGAGCTTGATTCTTCCTCCTCATGAAAAAGGCAGAACACGCATCCCTGAACCCCGGATCAGCGGTTGGACGGAACTCCAGCACATCGTGGCAACCGAATCTCCCGACAGCGTACTGAGCAGCTGTGAAAAACTGTTCTTTGAACCGGGTTTTCACCTGTTATTCGACCTTCAGTTCCAGGAATACCAACAGGCCGAGGCCATGAATCGGCCTCACCTTGCACTGTTTATACGAAATGCTTTAAGCGATCTGCTGCAACGGCAGCCGCAGTTAATTGATCTCAGTTTTGCCGACGGTACAGCCTTTGCCGGCATTGAATGTAAACAATGGATTTTGGAATGCCAGGCCACGGCCTCAAAAGAGTCATTACCTGAACAAGATTCAGTTGATAACCGAACTCCGGAAGAATCGCGGGAACTGGTCAAGAACGCTATGCGCCTGGCCATTCGAAAACAACTTCCGCAGGCCCTCCAACAGATACAATCCCTTCCCGTAGCTACAGAAAAACAACGGGTTCGGAAAACTTTACATGAAGCACACCTCTGCCTGGCGGCAGGCAAAGCGTTTATCGCCGATGCGCTTCTTGAAGAGCTCCAGGAACGTGTATTGGCTCAGCACCTGATCACCTGGGATCCTGGGCTGGCCGTTGAAATATTCCAGCAGCGGGCAACCAGTCTTCAATCACTCGAAAAGATTGCTGAAAAAGAAGAAAAGAATCGCATTGCACACTCGCTCAACCTGATCCGGAAAATGATCTGCACAATCGACATCGCTGCAGCGGCCCGATTTGTTTGAACCTATAACCTATACTTAATTCTTTATTATATGAACTTTAACCGCCTGACATAAAAGGAGAAACACAATGAGCGACAGCTACCAGAAAGAAATCCCTAAGGCCCGTATCAACCTATCATTAAATGTAGAGACAGGTGGTCATCAAAAGAAATTGGAACTCCCTTTGAAAATGCTGGTTATGGGAGACTTCAGCAACGGTAAGACAAAGGGCAAACTTGCCGAAAGAGAGCGAATCAATCTCAATAAAAATAATTTCGAATCGGTGATGGAAGATCTCGCCCCTTCCACACGTTTCGACGCACCGAATTACCTGGCTCAGGATGGAAGCGATCTCACGGTCAATCTGAAATTCAAATCCATAAAGGACTTTCAGCCCGACAGTGTAGCACAGCAGATTCCGGAACTACACAGCCTGATGGCCATGCGCAACCTGCTCAAAGACCTGAAATCCAATCTGGTTGATAATGCCAAATTCCGTAAAGAATTGGAAAAGATTGTCAAAAATCAACCTGAACTGGAGGGGTTGAAAGCAGAGCTTGAAAAATACTTCGATAGTTCCAATGAAACATCCAACCTGGAAATCAGGAGCGTTTAAACCACTTTTTAACGTACCCAAAAAGTCCGGGCAAGACAGTTTTTATTAACTGGTTTTCCCCTCTTAACATGAAGACAGCAGGAGATTGACATGAGTATTCAGGAAGCAGCTACAGGCAAATCCGTCATGCAGGATACAACAATTATTGAGCGTGATAATTCATATACGCGCTTGTGTGAACTGGTCAACATTTCCCCAATGGAAGAAACAATTCGCCTCAAGAGTTTTGCCGATGCTTCTCAAATGGCGGACATCTCCTTGCAGGAACGCCTAACGGCCGGCATCCAGGTTTTTCTCGACCTGACAACCCGCAACAATACCAAGATCGACCGTATCGATAAAACATTATTGGACCAGTACATCGCCCAGATTGACCAGACCATCAGCGGCCAATTGAACGAAGTTCTGCACCACGAAACCTTCCAAAAGATAGAAAGCACCTGGCGGGGACTCAAGTTTCTGGTCGATAAGACCGACTTTCGCCGTAACACAAAGTTGGAGATTTTGGACTGCACTAAAGATGATTTACAGGAGGATTTTGAAGAAGCTCCCGAGATTATCCAGACCGGTTTGTACAAGCATGTCTATGTCAATGAATATGACACCCCCGGTGGAGAGCCGTTTTCGACCATTATCGGCAATTACGAATTCGACAGTTCGGCACAGGACATCACTCTGCTGCGAGAAATCTCCAAGATTTCTGCTTGTGCACACAGTCCTTTTCTCGCCTCCGTCGGAGCAAAATTCTTTGGCAAGGAAAGCGTAGAAGAGGTTGCGAAGATCAACGATCTGTCCAACTACATGGAAAAGGCCGAGTATACACGCTGGAAAAGCTTTCGGGGAACCGAAGACGCCCGTTATGTCGGTCTGCTGACCCCACGGTTTTTGTTGCGCCTGCCTTACGGACAGGACAGTACTCCCGTTCGAACCTTTAATTTCGAAGAAGACGTCAGTGCTTCGGACCACAAAAACTATCTGTTCGGCAACCCGATATTCGCTTTTGCCGGCAACATCGCTCAAAGTTTCGCCAAACACGGCTGGGCAGTCAACATCCGTGGACCAGAAGCCGGAGGAAAAGTCTCCAACCTTCCAGTACACCTGCAAGATAGCGGCAAAGGGATGCAGATCAAGATGCCTACAGAAATGCTGATCTCGGAGACGCGTGAACTTGAAATGGCTAATCTCGGCTTTGTCCCCTTAAGCTATTATAAAAACAGCGATTTTGCTTGTTTCTTTTCAGCAAATTCGGTGCAGAAACCACATGAATATGCAGATGCGGCGGCCAATGCCAACAGCATGATCAATTCTCGCCTGCCATACATCTTTTTGGTGTCGCGTCTGGCGCATTATCTCAAGGTTCTGCAGCGTGAGAACATCGGCTCTTCGAAGAGTCGACAAGTTTTGGAAAACGAATTGAATAACTGGCTCCAAACCCTGGTCACCAAAATGAAGGATCCGGAACCGGAACTGATCGCGACCCATCCATTGCGGGATGGACAGGTTACGGTCCGCGAGATTCCCGAAAACCCCGGATATTACAGTGTCGATCTTTTTGTAAAACCACATTTCCAGATAGAGGGAGTGGATGTGCAATTAAAACTGGTGGCGCAAATGCCACGAGACCAGAAAAAGTAGGGATTTCAAGGGAATCATCTTTGAAGGCATATCCCTACGTTTGAGTAGCTCGGTCCTTATTACCGGGTATTTTTTAAACGGTGCACAATGCACCCCAGATCAGATAGGAGTAAGAAATGGCAATTCCAGGTTACATGACAATTATGGATGACCAGGGCAGCAAAGTTGAGGGGCCTGTAAAAGTAGCAGGTCGAGAAGGGACTATCGAAATCCTCGGTTTCGATCATGAACTTCGTATCCCAACCGACAATGATACCGGCAACCTGACCGGCACCCGCAAACATGAACCTTTTGTGTTCTTAAAAGCCTTTGATAATGCCACTCCTTATCTTTACAAAGCGTGCAGCAATGGCCAGACCTTGAAAAAGATTGAGCTCAAATGGTACCGGATCAATGACACCGGCACGGAGGAAGAGTACTTCCGCCACACCCTGGAAGATGTGAAAATCACCTCAGTTAAGCCGACTATGCACAACGTCAAGGACCTGGATAAGGAACGTTATCCGCACCTTGAAGAAGTCGCCTGCCGGTATGCCAAGGTGACCTGGGCTTATACCGATGGCAACATCTCTTTCTCCGATTCCTGGACGGAAGGACGATAAGTTAACGAAGCGCAACAGCAATATGAGGGGGCTTTTGCCCCTCTCATATTGCTTTAACTTCAACCTATGTAAATAACGATGTCCCAAACAGTTTTTGATATTCTCACTTCCGGCCATACCTCCGAAGAACTTGAAGAGCTTCAAACTCCCGGAGAAAAGCTCGTTCAAAGTGTCCGGAACCATTTGCAACGCGTGCTGAATGCACGCAGATGTTCCCTGACTCATTTACCCCGCTATGGAATGCCCGATATTGCAGAACTGTATCTGGGCCTGCCATATAGCCGTGACAAGATAATGACCGCTATCCGGCAGTGCATCGAAGATTTTGAACCCAGGCTTGTCAATGCCAATGTCCGTGCCATCAATCTCGATAACGGCAAGGATGTTACTCAGTTTGAAATTTTCGGAGAGAGTCATGGGGGATATCGTTTGAAATATGTCACTTCCCTTTTTCGCAATGGGAGTATCAAAGTGGCCACTGCCGGAGAGTATTTCAGCCATGGGTAAATATTTTGACAATGAAATGCGCCTGCTGCAGGAAGCAGCTCAGGAGTTTTCCCAGGCCTTTCCCGAAAAAGCACGCATGCTCAATCTGCAGGATATCAAGGATCGGGATCCTTATGTCGAGCGCCTGCTGGAAGGGATGGCTTTTTTAACAGCAGAGCTGAAACAGCGGATCGATGACGACGTCCCTGAAATCGCCGAAGCACTGTTGTCGCATGTTCGTCCCTATTTTTTACGCCCTTTCCCATCATGCTGCATTATGCAATTCAAGCCAAGGGCCGGCCAGATGAAACAAGCTACAGTCTTGCCAAAGGGGACCCGACTAACCAGCTCGACTGTTACACTGCCCGGCCCTTCCAATCGGTTAGCCAATGAAAAAATCAATTGCCGTTTTCGCACCACCAGTGAAGTGACAATGCATCCTCTGCGGCTCAACTCCTTCCGCCTCGGAACCCCGGCACATGGCGGCCAGTCTTTTCATCTCCATTTTCAGCTGGATCATGGAGTCACAATTGACCAGCTGAAGCTGAACCGGATCAAACTCTATTTACATGGAGATCCTGTTACGGCAATGGCCTTATACCAGGCTATGACCGCATGGGTTGAACAGGTCGGTGTTATATTTCCAGGGCGGCCGTCACGCCCCTGTCTTCTCGGAGACCAAAAAGCGATTCAGCCTTGTCACCTGGGCGCCGACAACTTGCTGGTTTCTACCTCGGGGCGAAGCTTTGTCGGGTTTCACCTGTTGCACGAGTATTTTTGCTTTCGGGAAAAGTACCAGTTTGTCACCCTCGGTAACCTGCAGAATGTCAACTGGCCGGAAAAATGCAGCGAATTTGAAGTTCAGATTGAATTGAGCCAATCCCTGCCTGAAGATTTTCGACTGAGCAAAGAGAACTTCCGGCTGCATTGTGCACCCGCCGTAAACCTGTTCGATACGACCAGTGAGCCGATTCAATTGACTCATAAACTCACTGAATATCCTGTAATCGCCGATACCAACCATCCTGACGGCATCATGATTTACAGTATCAACGGGGTTACCGGCAGTCAATCGACAACCGGTAAAATCACTCCATATTCGTCCCTGCCCAATTTTAACCATAACTCCAGGTCGGATCGTTTTTACAATGTGAGCCATCGTATCCGGGAGGGTCTGCGCCCTATGACTTATCTGAGTCCTGGAGGTGACCCGACAGACACACACGAAATACTATCCTGCGACATCACTGCCTGTAACGGCAATATTCCCCGCGATCATTTGCAATTGGGAGACATCAAGGCTCCACCGAATGACTTCCCATCCAATGTCACCTGCGAAAATATCACCCGACCCAGTCGGATGCTGCTGCCGCCAAGTCGATCCGATTACCGGCTGGCCCTGGTGGCGCATCTGACAGTCAGTTTTAACAGCCTCTCCTCAATCGATAGTTTCCGGCAGCTGTTGTCCCTCTATGACTGGAGCGACCAGGAACAGTCGTTCAAGCGAATACAGGGTGTCACCGCCATAAACGTGTCACCGCTCAATCGCGTCTACCGGGGAGCATTGCTGCGGGGGATGGATATTCAATTAGAAATAAACGAAAAAAATTATATTTCCCGAGCGGATGCGTACATGTTCGGTACGGTTTTGCATCACTTTTTTACCATGTACGCCACCATAAATACCTTTGTCCAAACCGGCTCCTTAATGAGCCCTTCAAAAAGTGAAATGAAATGGGATCCATTGCTCGGGGAAAATTTCCTCATTTAATACAGGACCTGCTCAAGAACCCTTCCAGCTTTGATTTTTTCCAGGCGATACATCTGCTGGAGACCAATCTGGGCGGAGAAGCGGTTACCGGCGACAACCCGCAGCACTATCTCTCGATAGCACCTGCGGCTGAGCTGTCTTTTCCGGCGGGAGAGATCCGTCATTGCTATTTCGACGAGAATGACCGGTTCCGACTGGAGGTAAATTTCATGGGGTTCTATGGTGTAGATTCGCCCCTGCCCCAGTTTTTTAACGACATCGCAGCCCTTGATATCGTCGGTAGCGCCGAGATTCGCGCTTTTCTTGAATTGTTTAATCAGCGTTTGTATCAGCTTCTTTATAGTGCCTGGAAGAAGATGAACCTCCATGCCTCGAGCCGGTTCCGCAACAGTCTGTATTGCCGCTACCTGGAGGCTCTTTATGGCGGCAGCGGCACCTGCCACCTGCTCGGGCGCTTTGATTATGCAGGAATTTTAGGGAATCGGGTCAAAAACAGCCGATCACTGGCAGACATGCTGGAGGATTTCATTGAATCTCCGGTCCGGATCCAGCAGAACATTCCCTGCTGGATCGAGTTGGAAGAAACGGCGATTCTCGGTGACAAGTTCACTTTGGGAAATAACAGTATCCTTGGCAACCGGCTGATGGATGTCAACAGTAAGATCCTGATTCACATCGGCCCGATGACCATCCAAAAAGCGACTAATCTTCTGCCGGGAAGACCACAGGCAGAGACCCTGGCCCATATGATCAGGGAGTACCTGGATCCCACCATCAATTATGATCTGGTGATGGTAATACAACCCGGAGAATCATATACATCGACGCTCGGAGGCGATGAATCCATTCTCGGATGGACCGCCTGCATCGGTCAGGCACGAGATATTGAAAACCGAATCATTTTAACTGGTGAAAGCCTGGATCGGACACGCCGAAACTCCCCGGCATCGACACACATCAAAACCCGACACCAAACCCATAGAGGAAAAATATGAGTACAATCCGTATCAAAGCCTTACTTGAAAAACTCAACCCACATTGCATTCAGACCCTGGAATCAGCCGCAGCATTTGCAGGAACCCGGGGTCACTATGAGGTTTGTATCGAACATGTCATCGTCAAATTCCTGGAAAAAAGTAAAGGCGATTTCGACCTGATCCTCCGCCATTTCGAGGTAAATCTGGACGCATTGTGGCAGGCCATGCTCGATAATCTCTCCCAAATGAGGTCGGGCAATCAGAATAAACCGGCGTTTTCTCCTCTGATCTTGCAATGGTTTGAGCGCGCCTGGACTATTAGCTCCCTTCGGGACGCTCACTCCCAGCTGCGTTCGGGGGCACTGCTGGAAGCCTTGCTGGAGATGACCCCAAGGTTCCCCGGATCTGCCTGGGAAACATTAGACGGCGTTTCAATCGATCTGCTGCAGAACCACTCGGCACAACTGACTCAAGTCTCCGTAGAAAATCCGGCAACCGTTTCAGTTGCCGGTAAGATTCCAGGATTGTCCCCATCCGTTTCTTCCAACGCTGGTGGCAGTATCACACCAAACCTGGACGCTTTTACTACGGACTTTACCACCCGGGCGGCAACGGGAGGGATCGACCCCGTTCTGGGACGCAATAATGAAATCCATCAGATGATCGATATTTTGACTCGTCGGCGAAAAAACAATCCGATCCTTGTTGGTGAACCCGGCGTAGGCAAGTCGGCGGTGGTCGAAGGATTGGCCTTGCGTATTATCGAAGGCAGTGTACCGGACAGTCTCAAAAAGGTACGTCTGGTCTGCCTTGACCTTGGTTTGCTGCAAGCTGGCGCAGGCGTCAAGGGGGAGTTTGAAAAACGCCTCAAGTCGGTTATCGAAGAGATTACCGCCTCTCCCACGCCCATTCTTCTTTTTATCGATGAGGCCCACACCCTGATCGGTGCCGGCGGCGATGCCGGTCAGGGAGATGCAGCCAACCTGCTCAAACCCGCATTAGCCCGGGGAGAATTACGTACACTGGCTGCCACGACCTGGAGCGAGTACAAGAAATATTTTGAACGAGATGCCGCACTTGAACGCCGCTTTCAGATGGTGAAGGTCGACGAACCCACGCAGGAGAACGCCATTGTCATGCTGAATGGCCTGAAAAGACACTACCAGAAATACCATAAGGTCCTCATCACCGATAGCGCGGTAGAGACCGCCGTCCGACTTTCCAGCCGATACATCAACGGCCGCTATCTGCCGGATAAAGCTATCGACCTGCTGGATACCGCCTGTGCCCGCGTCTGCATGGGGCTTGCAGCCACCCCGGCCGAGATCGATGCCGCCACCGAACATCTGGCCTATGTTGAAAGGCGTCAGCAGCATTTGGCAGAAGAAACGGTCCAGGGGCTTCCGGCTGATCCTAACTTGCTGGCCACTCTGCAACAGGAACAGCATCGGGTTCAGCAAGAGTTATCCACCTTGAAAGGCCGTTGGGAATCCGAATTGGACCTGGTGCAGAAGATTCACCAAGTTCGGTCATCGGCAGAGCCTTCCAGTACCGAATTGACTGCTTTGCAACAGAAATTGCACGAACTCCAGGAATTGCAGGACTCGCGGCCTATGGTCCAACCCGAGGTGAATGGTGATGCCATCGCTGAAGTTGTTGCCGACTGGACCGGTGTTCCCGTGGGCAGGATGGTCAAAAATGATCTGACAACCCTGCTTGAATTTGAACAGACACTGAGTCAGCGTATCGTCGGCCAGGAATCGGCTATACATGTTATTGGACAATCACTTCGTACCAGCAAGGCCGGTCTGCGCGAGGGACAGGCGCCCATCGGGGTCTTTCTCCTCACCGGCCCAAGCGGCGTCGGCAAAACCGAGACGGCCCGGGCTATTGCCGACATCCTCTATGGAGGAGAGCGTTTCATGATTACCATCAACATGAGTGAATACCAGGAAGCTCACTCCATTTCTCAACTCAAGGGTTCACCTCCCGGTTATGTCGGCTATGGCGAAGGCGGCATACTGACCGAAGCCGTCCGGCAACGCCCGTATTCGGTGATTCTACTGGACGAAGTGGAGAAGGCTCATCCGGATGTGCTCAATATGTTTTACCAGGTGTTTGACCGTGGTTTGATGCGCGACGGCGAAGGCCGTGAAATCGACTTCAAAAACACCGTACTGATCATGACCTCCAATTTGGGCGCCGAAACGGTCATGGACCTGTGCTTACCTCCCGACTCCATGGTTCTTCCGGGACAGGACAAGGACAATGGCCGGAACACAAACGAGGAAATCCTCCGAAAAGAACCCTCGCAGCGGGAGTTGGTGGAAGCGGTCCGTCCAGCCCTGATGCACCATTTTGCCGCTGCCTTGCTGGGACGGATGCAGGTTATACCTTTCAGTCCACTCGACCTGGATTCGCTGAAACAGATTATTGCCCTGAAACTTGATCAGATAGCTCAGCGACTTTCCAGTGCCCACGGGATCACTCTGCGCTGCGATCCGCGCGTGATCGACTATCTGGTTCAGCAATGTCACACCCCCGAATCAGGTGCCCGTGCCATCAATACCATGATTGAACAGCAATTAATGCCCGGTGTCTCCCGCACCCTGCTCGGCTTCATGGCAGACGACGACATGCCGCAATTGATGACTCTTGAACTCGACGAAGCCGACGAACTGTCATGTGTATTCAATAATCCTGCAGCGGCAACACCTGCACGAGAGACCGACACGGCAGTACTCATGGCCATATAAAAATTAGTAAGTTAAAAATGATAAACTCTTAAAAACCTTTAATTTCTGATGGCTAAGTAAAACTCTTCATATGCGAAACGTGCAAAATTTATATCATTTCGGCGTACTAGAGTACGTCATAATGATAGAAATTGGTAGCGCCCCGTAGGAAGTGCCCTTGGGGTGCAACGATGCAGATGAAGAGTTTTTACGACGCCATCGAAAAAGGATTATGATGACACCCTACTGCACTTCTGCTCTGTCCTTGGATCGTTCCGCCCACAGCAGTCATTTCTCATTCCGTATTCGAACGGTTCCGGATGACAGCTTCACGGTCGCACAATTTACAGGTAAGGACCACGGTCTTTCGCAGGATTTCTTTTTCACCCTGTCTCTTATCACCAAAACCGAACTGACACCGAAGACGGTTATCGGCAATTCCGCCACCCTCGAAATGCGCTGGGGCGGTTCCCCGGTATTTCTTCATGGTGTCGTCTCCTCGTTTAACCGGGAAAATGACACTCCAACAGGAATGTCATATCGGGCAGTGGTCTCTTCGCCCCTGTCCTCACTCAAGCTCAATACTCAAAACAGGGTTTTTCTTAATCGAACCGTACCTCAAATTCTCGAAGAGGTTTTGATTGCCGCCGACTACACCAGGGATGATTTTTCCATCGGCTTGAATGCAACCTATCCCGTGCTGGAATTTGTGGTGCAATACAATGAAACGGACTACGACTTTATTATCCGATTGCTCGCCCATTGCGGCATTTTCTTTACCTTTGAAAGCGACGATTCAAAAACCAGGATCCTTTTCTGCGATCAGAGCACCAATCGGCCCGTTCTGCCCGGAGTCAGCGATCTGATGTACCAGCCCCAGACAGGTGCGGTCCGCTCGGTAGAAACCATCTACGTTCTGTCCCCGCAGGCACGCCTTATGCCGGGCGAAACGCTCTTGACCGACTATAATTACCGAACCCCTGATATCCGCCTGGAAGCGTCGAAAAGCACAGCCGCAGATAAATCGGCGGGTACCACTTCGCTTTATGGGGATCATTTCAAGACAACTGAAGAAGCGCTGCAGATGGCCACCATCCGTCAACAGTCAATCGATGTCCAGCGGGAAATCTACATCGGTGAAACCGATTGCCGGGGTATTCTGCCGGGCTTTCTGCTGAAAGTTTCCCAACACCCAAACGATGCACTTAACGGGGACTATTTAATAATAAATGTTACCCATAGCGCCGACCAGGGAGCCGCCCTGGAAATGGGAGGCTCGGTTAAAGGCGCTACCTACAAAAATACCCTACAAATGATCCGGGCAGACGTCCCTTTCCGTCCCCCCATTCCCGATAATCGACAACTCCTGGGGTTATTCACCGCTCGGGTGGAGACCACCGGGACCAAATATGCTTATCTGGATGATCAGGGCCGCTATCGGGTCCGGACCGATTTCGACCGCGGCTCCGCAGCTCAGGGAGAAGCAAGCCATCCGGTACGATTGATGCAGCCTTATGGTGGAAATAACTACGGCATGCACTTTCCTTTACATGCCAAGACAGAAGTAGTTCTTGCCTGTGTCAATGGGGACCTGGACCGCCCGGTTTTAGTCGGAACCCTGTCCAACCCGAACACGCCCAGTGTAGTCACTTCAGAGAATAATACCCAAAATATCATCCGCACGGCAGGTGGTAACGAACTGGTAA
>JBARUR010000423.1:0-5649 GCA_049645845.1 Desulforhopalus sp.
ATGTACCCCCGCCAGGGTAAAGAAAAATAAAAAAACGAGCTCTTCAATATGCTCTAAAGGCAACAACCACTCTGCCTGTTTAATGCCTTTAAATGATTTAGACACAAAGCCTAAGGTCATGCAGCATAAAAGAATAGAAAATCCATAGAGTTTAGAAATGCCAAAGGCAAGAAAGATAAATCCGATTATCATAGCTAAACGCAGATCTTCTGTATTAATCTTTCTGCCTAGATATCCCAAAGAACAGCCTAAGACACCACCGATAACCAATGCTCCCGCTAACTCTTCTCCACCTGTTATTAATCTTTCATTTAATGAACCTTCCCCCATCAATCCAACAAAGATAGTGAACAAAATTATACTGATGGCGTCATCGATCGCAATCACGCCGAGTAAGGCATTCGTAGTTTTTCCCTTTGATTTATATTCCTCAATAATTCCTAAAGATGCTGCCGGTGCTGTCGCAGTGGAAATGGTACCGAATATCAATGCTTCAAAAATTGTAAGTTCAGGGAAAAAATTGAATATTTGTCCAGAACTCCACAGGCCAATGGACACAAAGAATAAAGCACCTGTTGATTGTCCGGCCACTGCCCAAAGAATGGTGGATTTTTGACTTTTTAATTATGTGTAGTTAATTTCCGCACCGATTAAAAAGGCAATTATCCCAAGTGCTACATCCGTAACATTCGGTGCCCATTCCTTTATCTGCAGATTAACCACCCCGCCAAGCAGATCCGATGAAAAAACAGCACCCACCAAAATATAGGCTACTATTCTTGGTAAATTGATCTTCTCAGCCAAAAGACCGAGCAAGAATCCAAAAGTAATCAGGATTCCCAGCGAGAGTATTGGCGGTATAATCTCAGGCATTTTAAGAAATTGTTGGCGATGTAAAAAATTTCATTTGCGTCGTTGCGCCCCAAAGGTACTCGAAGTTTATCTCCTGCGGGATGCTTTATGATTTTCAAAGATTTTTTTTCTCAAAGAATATGAACATGGCAACACCGGCAAGTATAAAGACGGGGATAACCAACCAGTGACTCACGTCAAACATACCCGGTAAAGTAACTTTGCCAAGATCACCCCAGGTTAACAAACTCCTTTTCATCAAAGGATAGGCCTCTGCATACAAAGCACCGCCAACAAGCATGCCAAGAACCCCCCAGAGACCATCCCAACGGCCTTCTCCTATAGCACCGATGGAAGTGCCGGGACAATACCCCAAAAGCCCCCAACCTATTCCGAAAAGCAATCCGCCTCCAATTGTTGCGCCTAAAATAGTTGATTTTATGGATAACTCAACGAGGCCCAGATCATAGAGGAGATAGATTCCAACATTGCCGACAAAAATAGCAGTGAGCATGAATTTTACTATGGTCATGTCTAACAGGCGTAATGCCCCAATTTGTTGATCATATCGCAGAACTTTGCCGCGTTGCAGAAAGAAACCAAAAAGAATGCCGGTGATAAGTCCATATAAGAGTTGGATCATTGTTTTTTACCCCACATGTACAAGAGATTGGCACTGATAATGCCGCCGATAAAAAAACATACTAACGCAATGAAACCGCTTAGAGCCAGCTGAGCCAGACCGCTCAGACCATGTCCGGATGGTCAGCCATCGGCAAGACGAGCCCCGAACATAGCCAATATACCTCCGATGAAAGCCACAAAAGCTCTTAAGGGAATACTTGGTCCGAATTTTCCCTGCCACATGTCGGGAATGGCTTGTACTTTGAATGTACCGGACATTTTGGAGGCAATAAAAGAACCAAATAGAACGCCAAGTACAACCATCCATTGCCAATCGATTTTCGGAGTAGTTTTTGCGAAATATTCTATTTGTGCAACCCGTTCGGGATTGACTATTTCTTCAATCATCCCGGCAGATCTGACAAACGACGTGGAAGCACCGAGATAGTTGCCGGAAATCCAAACCGATAAAACCAGCACAAGTCCGGTACATGCACCTGCGACATAAGGGCTCCAGTGTTTTTTATCCCTGAGTTGACCCATAAACGTTCCTCCTTAAAAAATTGTTAATTGATGATCAATTTTAATGGAAAGTATCAAACATGGTCGTGTCATAATTATTTTTAAAGCAACGTTATTCCTGGAAGGCTGGAAGGTGTATCTGCTTGAAAATATATGATTCCGGCACAGGAATAATGCAAATCGAAGAGTTCAAGCTCAAGTTTCTCAAGCATGAATAAGTTGAATTATGTTCGTTTTTATTGTCAGGTTAAGCATTGATTTAGAGGACATCAATGAGAATTATGAATTTTATTGTCTACTGAACGTTCACCCAGATGTTAAATTTTATAAGGAGTTCGTTATGGAAAATATAATTCGACTGACTACTCTGCCTGTCTTGTTTGCACTCGTCGTAATATTTACTCCTCTCTTCCTTTTGGCACAGGTTGACACCCTTAAGACCAAAGATGGTACTCAATTACAGATAGAAAATTTGGTGGGAGGGTTGGAGCATCCCTGGGGTATGTCATTTCTTCCCGATGGCCGTTTACTTGTCACAGAACGTAATACCGGCAACCTCTATATTCTGCAAAAGGACAATACCTTGTCCAACCCTTTGAAAGGAGTGCCAAAGGTAAGAGCAGGCGGGCAGGGCGGATTAATGGATGTGGCGCTTGATCCCAACTTTGCAGAAAATAAAAGGATATATCTCTCCTATGCTAAATCCGGGGAAGACGGTAAAGCGACCACTGCCCTGGGAAGAGGAATCCTTAACGATGAAGCTATTGAAGATTTTGTCGATATATTTGTGCAAAAGCCATATTTGGGCGGTTCTAATCATTACGGCAACCGCATTGAATTTTCGCCTGACGGTCGATATCTGTTTTTAGCCCTTGGCGAACGCTTCCAGTTTGACCCGGCACAGGATTTGTCGAATCATCTTGGGGCAATAGTTCGCCTTTACCCCGATGGCAGCATTCCTGAAGATAATCCTTTTGTCGGTCGGGAGAACGCAGAAGATGCGATCTGGAGCTACGGCCACCGCAATATTGAAGCAATGGCTTTTCAGCCTGAGACGGGAACTCTCTGGATAGGGGAAATGGGACCAAAAGGCGGAGATGAACTTAATCTGATTGAAAAAGGTGCCAACTATGGTTGGCCGGTCGTCAGCTGGGGTAATCATTACGATGGAAGGAAAATACCTGATCCGCCCACGCATCCGGAATTTAAAGATGCAGTCAAACACTGGACTCCGGTTATTTCCCCTTCCGGAATGGTGTTTTATGAAGGAGATATGTTCCCGCAGTGGAAAAACAATATTTTGATCGGCGGTTTGACAACACAGGAAGTTGTCCGCCTGGTGATGAAAGATTCCAAGGTTATCGAGGAGGAACGTCTGTCGTTGCCGAAGCGGATACGCGATGTCGATGTCGCTCCTGACGGATCGATTTACGTTTTAACCGACCATGATGATGGCAATGTGTGGCGCATCACTGTTGCAGAAAAGCCCTGAAATAAGAGAAGTTTTTCTTTAAAATACGGTGCTTTGGTATCTTGTTAAAAAAGGCGGTTGTCCGTCTGTAATTTATACTGTTTTGTCTCTGAAACTGAGCTTGATCAGATAATAACAACCGCCTAAGGCAAGGATAATAATACCTAAGCCAATTATTGCTATAGGGTCATATTTATCCAGATCAAGTAAAATCACCTTTCGAGAAACAGCTATAACCGCTACCAGCAGAACAACTTCTGCATGTATGATATTCGACTTGAAATACATTTCTACTGTTTCCATCAGCTCAAAACCAATGAGAATCATGAAAACAAAACCAAAGATTCTGAACAATTCATTTATTTCAAGAAAAAGCACATCATCCGTCGGGTCGAATATGTCTAAAAAAAGCACGATAAAAAGCTCTATTATCGAGGCGGACACAATTATGGTCAACACCAGAAGAACTAAAAGAGACATCCACTTTTTTAAGGTATGAACTAGTGAGATAGCTTTATCGATGGTTTTGTCCACTAATGAGACTCCTTGTTCCGTATAAGTTAAGCCTGCCGGGCCGCGCAAGCCGGCAAAGCACCATGTCGGCTTTGAATCTTCCTGTCAATATTACATGATTAAAAGAAGAATACCGGTTCCTTTCGTTCTTTACACATTTCGCTTAAACGTATCGCAAGATCTTTAACTATTCCACTTTTCATCGTTCTTGCGTTTTCAGGACAAATTTTGATGCAGGCACAGCATAAGATGCATTTTTCTTTATCAATTAAAGAATAATTTTCTAATTCGATTGCACCGACAGGACATGCTTCTGCACAAGCGCCACAGTTTGAACACTTATCGTCTATGCCTATAAAATCAACAGAATGTAAATCTTCCAAATTTTTATATGGAAAATTTCCAGGGATATTAATTTCAGGGATATGCTCGATAAACGGTATCTTTTTGAGAGTTTCATTAATTTTGCGACCAAACATTTCAGCGTGGTGTAGGTCAGCGGCGTCGGGACGAGATACGGCAATGGGTGTATCCGAGCTTGAAAAGGAGTGTTCTCCGATAAACGCCGCACAGGCAATCGGAATCCCACCGTTTTTTATCATAATATCTTTGAGCTCAAGAAGTGCATCTTCATACTCACGGTTACCATAAACGACGACACATACCGTCGGTGTTTTGTCAGCTTTTATCGCATGCAGCCATTTGCTTAATAGAGCCGGCACTCTTCCTATATAAACCGGTACAGCAACAACAAGGATTTCATTTTCTGATGTTTGCAAATGTTGTTTTCGTGCATTTGGCTGAGTAACATCTATAAAATCTGCAGTGCTTGGATTAATTCCGCGAGATATTGCTTGAACAATTGATTTTGTTGTTCCGGTAGGTGAAAAAACAGCTGATTTCAGTGATTGTATTTTCATGAATTATCTCTCTTTATTAAGCTGAGCGTATAGCTATTTGATTTTTTTCCCTATATAGAAAACATAGCCGTAAAATTCTTTGTAATTTTCATACAATTCAGCTTCATGTCTTTGGTTTTCTATCAGTTTCTCGGCTGTTTTATTGTCTGAATATTTTCTCAGGAATTTTTCCTGTGCAGAAATTTGCGGAATATAAAAATTGTCAGTCCAGCATTCTTCAGGTAACACGAAAGTAGCAATTGGAATATAACCTGCTTGCTGCATTTGTTTGACTTTATTAGAAATGATGTCAATTTCCGGATAAGCGTCTTTCCAAAATTTATCGATTTCGGCAGGGCGTTCTTCCGTGAACCACGATGCCTCTGAAACAGCGATAAAACCACCAGGTTTCAGGAATCTATGCCATTCATTTATGCCACGTTCAAAACCGATATTATAGATTGCCCCTTCCGACCATATTAAATCCAAATCTTCATTCTGGAAAGGAAGATTATCCATTGAACCAACAATGCCTTCCACCCTGTGTTGGAGGTTCAACTTCCGACTATTACTATTAAAAAGAGTGATGAAATCAGCGAATAAATCAATGCCGGTAATATCCCCGGGCGTATGTTTAGCCAACACCATCGTTTGGCCACCTGTGCCACAACCAATATCTGCAATTTTTGATTCATTTGTCAGGGCGCCAACAAAACTCAAAGCTTTAAGGGTTTCTTCAGGGCTGCCGGGCCCTTGCCGCTCTAGGTT
>JBARUR010000424.1:0-1899 GCA_049645845.1 Desulforhopalus sp.
GCCTGTACACGAAGGTCTTGTGGTAACGAAGAGGCGGAAATCATGAAAGGGTCCTCCTTGTGGAGGGTCATTTGTTCAGAGGTCGACCATTGCACAAACGTTCGTTTGCGCAACAAAGACAGGACTACCATAGATTAAGGAGTTGCGTGTTGCATAAATATATTGCAATATAATATGTATTGGCAATAGGTTTACGCAACAGGAGAAATCAATGTTTATAGGTTACGCACGTGTTTCAACCCAGGATCAAGATTCAGCAGCACAAATTGATGCACTGAAGGCAGCGGGATGTGAACGCATCTTTCAGGAGAAGGCTTCCGGTGGTCGGTGGAACAGGCCGGAGTTACATCGTCTGTTAGAACAATTACGTAGGGGGGATGTGCTGATTGTCTGGAAGTTGGACCGTCTATCCCGTTCTCTAAAGGACGTTTTGACTCTCATGGAAAAAATTGATCAGGCTGGGGCTGGTTTTCGCAGTCTGACTGAGGTTATTGATACCACCTCGCCCGGTGGTCGCATGATGATGCAGATCGTAGGAACTTTCGCGGAGTTCGAGCGTGCAATGTTGCGTGAAAGGACGCGCACTGGTCTTGACGCGGCACGCAAGCAAGGTCGTATTGGCGGTCGTCGGCCGAAACTCAAGGCGCACCAACAGGAAGAGATTATCCATTTGGTTGCTTCTGGACAGAAGACTGCGGCAGATGCCGCTAGACTATTCAATGTCCATCCATCTACTGTGTCACGTTTTCTGCAACGAAACAAGGAAGCTTAACCGGAGGTTTCTTTGACAGGCAGCAAAATGGTGAAAGTTGAACCTTCCCCTGGTTGGCTTTCCACTCGGATTTCTCCTTGATGGTATTCTATAATTTCCTTGCTGATCGACAAACCAAGTCCCGTTCCCTCTTCTTTGGGTTTGGTTGTGTAGAATGGCTTAAAAATTTCATCCATTTTTTCAGGTGCAAAACCTACACCTGTGTCCTTAATTGCTACCGCAACTGACTGGTCTCCAGCACATGTGCTTATTGTAATCACCCCACCTTTTGAACAGGCGTCTTTGGCATTGTTCAAAAGATTGAGGAAGACTTGTTTGATCTGGTCAGGAACTACTTCGACAAGCGGAAATCCTTCCGCATAGTTCATTTCTGTTTTAATTTTTTTACGATTAAAATCACTCTTGTACAACAACAGCAGAGAATCAAGAGCTGCGTGTATATCCATTTCTTTTTTCTCGCCCGCTGATGGCTGGTTAAAGTCACGGAGACTCTTAATTAATTTCCCCATTCTTTCATTTTCGATGATAGCAAGATTGAGCAGCTCCATATCCTCTTCGTCCAAAGTTGCTCTGCGCTTCAAGCCCTTCAGGATGGTTCTGGTACCCTGTAGAGGATTGTTGAACTCATGGGCAATGGAGGCAGATAATTGACCGATTGCGGATAATTTTATTGCATGAAGATATTGTTCTTGGGCTTTCCGCAGTTCATGGCTACCTCTCTCTACTCTTTGTTCCAGTTCATTGTTCAAGGTTTGCAACTGTTCTTTGGTTATGCGCAAATTTTCTGCGAAAACCTTCCGATCTGTTATATCGCGTTCCGCTACAGCTACAGCTTCAATTTTTTCTTCATCATCCAGAACTGGCGTACAAATATATTCGTAGTCTTTTTTTTTCCCAGGATCAAAAGTATACTCCATTTCACCCTTGTGGCTTTCTGCAGTCTCTATAACCTTTTTCACTGTATCATGTACTTCAGCAGTTGCAGTAAGATCAGAATGTGATTTACCAACCAACTCATTTAAAGGAAGATTGAGAAATTTGAGCATCGGTTTGTTTGCGTAGATAAAATTGCCATTCAGGTCAAGGATATAGTTGTTATCTGGTGTGGATGATAGCGCGGTATCCAG
>JBARUR010000425.1:0-15989 GCA_049645845.1 Desulforhopalus sp.
CCTTATCAATTTCGCTGAAGTCAGTAAAAGAGGCCTGACCTTTGGTAGATAAGACACGAGTAATTGCAGCGGTCAGTGTAGTTTTACCATGGTCAATATGCCCAACGGTACCTACGTTGACGTGCGGTTTAGTCCTTTCAAATTTTTTCTTTGACATAATGGTTCCTCAATATGCTTGGACTTAGATCCCTCTAATTTTATTAATAATTATCTCTGCCTTCTGAGCAGGTACCACATCATATTCAAAAAATTGCATGGTAAAGTTGGCCCTGCCTTGTGTCGCTGATCTGAGTGATGTTGAGTAACCAAACATTTCAGCCAACGGCACATGACCCTTTAAAATCTGCAGATTTCCTTCTGCAGACACACCAACAATTTTTCCTCTTTTACTATTTAAATCGGCAATCACATCCCCGAGATAATCCTCTGGAGTAATAACTTCTAACTTCATTATAGGTTCAAGAAGCTTTGGTTGAGCTTCTGATGTTGCTCTTCTGATTGCCATCGCCGCTGCAATACCGAAAGCCATTTCAGTCGACTCCTCATCATGATATGAACCACCGATAAGGCTTACTTTAACATCCGTGAGCGGATAACCTATAAGGGGCCCTGAGTCAAGACTATCTACAATTCCTTTTTTTATTGATTCCAGGAATTGATCGGGAATCAATTCCTTATCTACACAACTAAGAAATTCAAATCCACTGCCACGTCCCAAAGGTTCTACCTTGATGACTACATGGCCGTATTGCCCCTTGGCTCCCGTCAACTGGTCAAATTTCGCTTCAGCCTTATTGCTGACATCGACCGTCTCTTTATAAGCAACTTGAGGTTTACCTACTTTTGCAGAGACTTTGAATTCGTTAAGCAGTCTATCTACAATTATCTCAAGATGCAGTTCGCCCATGCCCGAAATGATTGTTTGACCGGAGTCTACATCTGTCGACACGGTAAAAGACGGATCCTCCATAGCAATCTTGGCAAGTGTATCCGTAAGTTTTTTTTCTTCCGCCTTGCTTTTGGGCTCGATTGCAACTCCGATTACAGGATCTGGAAAATCCATGCTCTCGAGAATTATCACATCACCTTTTTCACACAGAGTATCGCCGGTTGTAGTGAACTTCAACCCTACAATCGCACCTATATCTCCAGCTGAAATCTCGGGAACTTCTTCGCGCTTATTAGCATGCAACTTCATCAACTTAGATATCTTTTCCTGTTTTTTCTTAACAGGATTGTACACCTTGTCGCCAACGCTAATTGTGCCGGAGTACACCCTAACAAAAGCAAGATTCTCAACAAAAGCATCGCTCATCAGTTTAAAAACCAATCCTGCAAGCTTTTCCTTAGGATCGGATTTCCGACTGATTATTTCACCATCCGGCCCTTCACCTTCAACACTTTTCACATCAAGGGGTGATGGGAGGAAATTTATAACACTATCGAGCAGCAACTGCACACCTTTGTTTTTAAAAGCACTCCCACAGAGTACCGGAACAAGGTCTAATGATAATGTAGCTTTTCTTAAAGCTCTATAAATCTCAGTTGCAGATACTTTTACTTCATCTAAGTATTTTTCCATGATGTCCTCATCGAAGTCGGCCAACTTCTCGAGGAGCACCAGACGTGCGGCCGTGAATTTTTCTCTGTATTCGGCAGGAACTTCTACTTCTGTTACTTCCTGTCCAAGAGATTGCTCAGTAAAAACAAGCATCCTCTCTTCAATAAGGTCTATGATTCCCTCAAATTCGGCTTCTTGTCCAACCGGTATCTGGATTGGAAGAGGGTTAGCACCCAGCCTGTCGGCTATCATCGAAACGCAACGTTCAAAGTTCGCTCCGATTCTGTCCATCTTATTCACGAAGGCTATTCGTGGGATGCCGTACTTGTCAGCCTGTCTCCATACAGTTTCAGACTGTGGCTCGACACCACCAACGGAACAAAATACCGCTACTGCTCCGTCTAAAACCCGCAGTGACCGTTCGACTTCAATAGTAAAATCGACATGCCCAGGGGTATCTATGATATTTATTTTTTTATCTTTCCAGTAGCAGGTTGTTGCAGCTGAAGAAATTGTAATACCCCTCTCCTGCTCCTGCTCCATCCAGTCCATAATGGCAGTCCCATCATGAACCTCACCCATCTTATAAGAACGCCCTGTATAAAAGAGAATCCTTTCTGTTGTTGTAGTTTTTCCAGCGTCAATATGGGCCATAATGCCTATATTGCGCACATGAGTTAAGTCTTTCAGGGCTGTCATAACAATTGCTTAGCTCTTAAAATAGTTTTTTTCGCCAGCTTCTTGTTGCGGCAACCTCTTAAAAGGTCCTGAACTTAGTTACCAACGATAGTGTGCAAAGGCTTTATTAGCCTCTGCCATACGGTGAGTGTCATCTCGTTTCTTAACAGCAGCGCCACGATTATTATAGGCATCCATCAACTCTGCTGCCAGTTTTTCGGACATAGACTTACCAGATCTTGCCTTAGAAAAATTAATCAGCCATCGAATCGCAAGGGCGTTTCTCCTGGTCTGACGAACCTCCATTGGCACCTGGTAAGTAGCACCACCAACTCGACGGGACTTTACTTCAACACGGGGGCGCACCTTCTCCATGGCTTCCTCAAAGACGGTCAAAGGATCAGTATCCTTTACACGCTCCTCGACTATATCCATAGCTCCGTAAAAAATCCTCTGAGCAAGACTTTTCTTTCCCCTCTCCATCAATCCATTGGTGAACTTCGCTACCAATACGCTATTAAAGCGCATATCAGGATCAATTGGTCGTTTTTCTATAGTTCTTCTTCGTGACATTTTTATAACCTCGTATCAATCAGCAACCAATCAAGATGGCTTCTTTGCACCATATTTAGAACGACCTTTACGCCGATTGGAAACACCAAGGGTGTCCAGCGTACCACGTATAATATGATAACGTACACCGGGAAGATCCTTCACCCTGCCGCCCCGGATCATTACAACCGAGTGCTCCTGAAGATTATGACCAATACCGGGAATATATGATGTAACTTCAATACCATTTGTAAGTCTCACCCTGGCAACTTTTCGAAGGGCAGAGTTCGGTTTCTTTGGTGTGGTTGTATACACCCGCACACATACGCCGCGCTTCTGAGGTGACCCCTTCAAAGCTGGGGTATTAGTCTTTTTCACAGACTTCTTACGGCCCAATCTTACCAGTTGGTTAATAGTTGGCATTACGTTAACTGCTCCTGTTTACATACCCATAGTTAGAATTCCAGCACCCTTAATTGCTGAGCTGGAGACTCATTTCTAAACACGAAAGTGGTGATAATTACCCTAACGGCACTGCAGTGTCAAGTAAAAAAACCACTTTCTGTTTCTTTCATTTCCTATCCCTTACTACTCAACCCTGTACCCGCAGAAATCAACCGTCCCATGATGACGTTTTCTTTAAGGCCTGCCAGTTCATCGATCTTTCCGGCAACTGCAGCATTCGTAAGAACTTTTGTTGTTTCCTGAAAGGAAGCGGCGGAAATAAAACTTTCCGTTGACAGTGATGCTTTTGTGACTCCAAGCAACAATGGTTCAGCATCAGCCGGTTTTTTGCCTTCAGCTAACAGCTTGTCCCTTTCCTCTTCAAATTTCCACCATTCAACCTGTTCGCCAATCATAAAACGAGAATCACCGGAAGAAGTGATCATAACCCTTTTAAGCATTTGGCGTACGATAACTTCAATATGTTTGTCATTGATCTTTACGCCTTGAAGTCGATAAACTTCCTGAATTTCATTGACGAGAAATTTTGCAAGCTCTTTAACTCCCAGAACTGCAAGAATATCGTTTGGAACGATAGTTCCTTCCATCAGCGGTTCACCGGCCTGAACATAATCCCCTTCGTGCACAATGATGTGTTTTGCTTTAGGCACGAGATACTCCTGTGCTTCACCATATTCCGGTGTAACAATTACACGGCGTTTCCCTTTCAACTCCTTCCCGAAACTAATTTTCCCATCAATCTTGGCAATAATAGCTGGATCTTTAGGCTTACGAACCTCAAACAACTCGGCAACTCTTGGAAGTCCACCTGTAATATCTTTAGTTTTTGATGTTTCTCGGGGTATCTTACCGACTATTGTTCCCGGTTGAATAACATCGCCCTCATTAACGGAAATGATAGACCCTACAGGCAAACTATACCTTGCATAAGTTTCTGAGTCGGCCATCTTAACAGTTTTACCACGTTCATTCTTTACTGTGATACGCGGGCTCAATTGTGCCCCACCTGCAGTATGAATGATAACAAATGAGGAGCGACCAGTCACAGGATCAACTTTTTCCTGCATTGTAATACCTTCAATAACGTCACCGTATTTGATGGTACCTCCAACTTCGGCAACGATCGGTATAGTATAGGCATCCCAATCGGCAAGAATAGTATCTCTCGCAACTTTCTGTCCTTCTTTAACCAAAAGTTGAGCGCCGTAATTAACCTTGAATCTCTCACGTTCCCGGCCAATCTCATCCTTGATAGCTATTACAGCATTACGATTCATAACAATCTCGGTTCCCTCAGCGTTGGTCACCGAATGGAGATTTGTGCAGGAAACAGTACCTCCAATATTCGTCTTCAACTCTGCCTGTTCCACTGATCTACTTGCCGTACCACCAACATGGAATGTACGCATGGTCAGCTGTGTTCCTGGCTCGCCAATCGATTGAGCAGCGATAACCCCAATCGCTTCACCTCTGTTGACCATATGACCACGTCCTAGATCACGTCCGTAACAAGCGGCACATACTCCTCTTTTCGAACGACAGCTAAGCACAGAACGAATTGCAACTCTGTCAATACCAGCTGCAATAATTTTTTCGACTATATCTTCAGTTATCTCCTCACCTGCTTCAACAATGATCGCATCTTCATCAAATGGATCTTCAACGTCATCCAGAGCTACTCTGCCAAGAATCCTGTCTCCGAGTGGAACTATAATTTCACCACCATCCATAAGCGGTTCGGCAATAATTCCATCAAGCGTTAAGCAATCGACTTCAATAATCGTAGCTTCCTGTGCGACATCAACCAACCTTCTGGTGAGGTAACCTGAGTTAGCAGTCTTCAGCGCAGTATCAGCAAGTCCTTTTCGAGCTCCATGGGTGGAAATAAAATACTCCAACACCCCAAGCCCTTCACGAAAATTTGCCTTAATCGGAGTTTCAATAATAGCTCCGCTCGGTTTTGCCATGAGACCGCGCATCCCGGCTAGCTGCCGAATCTGATCTCTCGATCCACGGGCACCTGAGTCTGCCATAATAAAAATTGAATTAAAGCTGGGTGCCTCTATGAGTTTTCCGTCCTTATCACGAACATACTCAACTTTAATTTCATCCATCATGGCGTTTGCGACATCTTCAGTTACTTTAGACCAGATATCAACGACCTTGTTATATTTCTCTCCGGATGTGATCAAGCCATCAGTGTACTGTTGATCTACATCGAGAACATCTTTTTCAGCTTTTTCGACAAAATTTTCTTTTTCAAGAGGAATTTTCATGTCGTTAATGCAAATGGAGATGCCTGCTCGGGTGGCATACTCATAACCGGTGTCTTTCAATCTATCCGCGAGGATAACTGTGTCTTTGGTACCGGCATGCCGGTAAGTATGATCTATGAGATTGGCCAGCGCTTTCTTTGTAAGAACCTTGTTTACTTCCTCAAATTTAACTGAGTCCGGTAAAAGCTCTCCCAACAAAATACGCCCCATAGTGGTGTCTACCAGTTCACCTTTTTTACGTACTTTGACTTTAGCTTGTAAATGGATTTGTCCATAATCGTAAGCAATAATTGCTTCTTCAACATTACTAAAGACCTTACCTTCACCAGGCACATTAATACGTTCACGGCTCATGTAATACAGCCCGAGGACAATGTCCTGAGAAGGTATGATTACAGGCTCACCGTTTGCAGGGGAGAGGATATTGTTGGTAGACATCATAAGAACACGGGCTTCAACCTGTGCCTCAACAGACAGAGGCACATGGACTGCCATCTGGTCTCCATCAAAGTCGGCATTAAAAGCCATACACACCAACGGGTGCAGCTGAATAGCTTTTCCTTCAATAAGGACTGCTTCAAATGCCTGCATGCCAAGGCGATGCAAAGTAGGCGCGCGATTGAGAATTACCGGATACTCAGTAACTACCTCATCAAGTACGTCCCAGACTTCCTTGACTTCTTTTTCCACCATTTTCCTGGCGCTTTTAATGGTGGTAACGAATCCTTTTCGTTCGAGCTTGTTGTAAATAAACGGCTTAAATAGCTCGAGAGCCATTTTTTTAGGAATACCGCACTGGTGCAGTCGAAGATGCGGTCCCACAACAATTACAGAACGTCCTGAGTAGTCGACTCGTTTTCCTAACAGGTTCTGGCGAAAACGACCTTGTTTTCCTTTAAGCATATCGGATAATGACTTGAGAGGCCGTTTATTGCCACCGGTGATCACCCTGCCTCTTCTGCCATTATCAAAAAGGACATCAACTGCTTCCTGCAACATTCTTTTCTCATTACGAATAATGATATCAGGTGCATCGAGTTCGAGAAGTCGCTTAAGACGGTTGTTTCTGTTTATGACTCTGCGATATAGGTCATTAAGGTCGGAAGTAGCAAACCGGCCACCTTCAAGGGGTACCAAAGGACGTAGATCTGGAGGCAATACTGGAATAACTTCAAGTATCATCCACTCGGGTTTGTTACCGGAGTCACGAAAAGCCTCTATGACAAATAATCTCTTACCAAGCTTCTGTCGCTTAGTCTGAGAATTGGTCGCAAGCATCTCTTCGCGCAACTGTTTAGACAAGGAAACGAGATCCTGTGATCCCAGAAGTTCCCGGATAGCCTCTGCACCTATTCCGACAGAAAACTGAGCAGCATATTCGTCCCTTGCCTGCCGATATTTTTCTTCAGTAAGGAGAGTTCCAACTGGAAGTGCCTCTACCTCAGAGCTTATTACCGCATATTGTTCAAAGTAGAGGATTTTCTCCAACTGCTTGAGAGTCATGTCAAGAACTGCACCAATTTTACTCGGCAAGCTCTTTAAAAACCATATATGGGCAACCGGTGCTGCGAGCTTAATATGACCTAGCCGCTCACGCCGCACTTTGGACTGAATAACTTCAACCCCGCACTTTTCGCAGACAACTCCACGATGTTTCATGCGTTTGTATTTACCGCAATTGCACTCAAAATCTTTTACAGGTCCGAAAATCTTGGCACAAAACAGACCATCTCTTTCAGGCTTGAAGGTTCTATAATTAATTGTCTCTGGTTTCTTAACTTCACCATGAGACCAATCCATGATCTTCTCAGGAGAAGCCAGAGATATCTTAACACTTTCAAATTTTACTGGAGCTTTCGGTTTTTGAAAAAAATTGAATAACTCTTCCACGAAATCACCTCACCCTTATGTTAAAGGAATTGTTCGGCTTTACATTGAAGAATTCGGAGGTTAGCCGGAATTCCGCCTAACCTCATCTTTCCTTCCAATGCATCTATAAGTCTACTGCCGTCTTTTCCTTTATTCTTCAATAAGTTCCATATTCAAACAAAGGGCCTGCAGTTCTTTGACAAGAACGTTAAAAGACTCAGGTAATCCTGTTGTCAGAAAGTTATTTCCTTTTACAATACGCTCGTACATCAAGGTTCGACCTTCAACGTCATCCGATTTGGCTGTTAAAAATTCTTTGAGCGTGTATGCTGCTCCATAGGCTTCCATCGCCCAGACCTCCATTTCACCCAGTCTCTGTCCACCAAATTGTGCTTTACCGCCCAATGGTTGTTGGGTAACAAGAGAATATGGTCCTGTTGACCTGGCGTGAATCTTATTGTCAACCAAGTGGTGCAGCTTCAACATGTACATTACACCCACAGTGACTTTATTAGAGAAGGGTTCTCCGGTAAGTCCATCATAAAGTTGCACCTGCCCTACTTCATCAATTCCAGATTCAACCAATAGCTTTCTGATAGCAGCCTCCGGCGCACCATCAAATACCGGAGTCGCCATATGCAGGCCTGCATGATGTTTTCGAGCCCATTCAATAATTTCCAGATCTGTTTTTTCTTCGGTAAGTGCCTTGATCTCAGTTTCTGAATACACTGCATTGATCTTTGCCTTAATCTCAGAGACTGCTTCACGACGGGCAAGTTCCTCCAGTTGTTCGCCAAGTTTTTTAGCAGCAAATCCTAAATGCACTTCCAGGACCTGACCAACATTCATACGCGAAGGAACACCTAGCGGATTAAGAACTATGTCTACGGTTGTCCCATCGGCAAAAAATGGCATATCTTCTTCCGGCAACAATCTGGAAACAACACCTTTATTACCGTGCCTACCAGCCATCTTATCACCAACAGACAGCTTACGTTTGGTGGCAACATAAACCTTAACCATTTTCACGACACCAGGAGGAAGATCATCTCCTTTCTTTAATCGCTCAATAATTCCATCATATCTTTCGCTAATAAGCCGGGATTGTTTTCCATAACGTTCATATACGGTTTCAATCTGTTCAATGTATTTAGCTTTTTCGGAAAAATCTATTTCCAGAAGTCGAGAGAATCCGATGAGTTCAGCATGTTCAGCAGCTATCTTCTTACCGAGTTTAACAACAATCTCACCATGTTTGTTAGCAATATCAGATTTGGCAGTCCGGCCTTCGAGTATTTTACCGATTTCCCGGCACACTCCTCGCTTAAGGCTCCGTAGTTCATCGACCTTATCCTGATTCAGCTTGTCGATCTCAAGGTCTTCAATTAAGAGTGAACGTTCATCTTTATCAACTCCCTTGCGAGAGAAAACTTTAGCATCGATGACAACTCCGCTAACACCTGGCGGCACCCTTAATGAAGAATCTTTAACATCTTGTGCTTTTTCACCAAAAATAGCGCGAAGAAGTTTTTCTTCAGGTGATAGCACAGTTTCGCCTTTTGGCGTTACCTTGCCTACCAAAGTATCCCCTGCTTTGATTTCAGCACCTATCCTGACAATACCGGAATCATCGAGATTTCTAAGAGTTTCTTCACTAACATTCGGAATATCCCTGGTAATTTCTTCTTTACCGAGTTTTGTATCTCTGGCCATGGTCTCAAAGACCTCAATATGGACAGAGGTGAATGTATCGGTTTTGAGAAGCCGCTCATTGATAAGGATTGAGTCTTCAAAGTTAAAACCGCGCCATGGCATAAAAGCTATAACCACATTTTTACCAATAGCAAGCTCACCAGCTTCACATGATGGTCCGTCAGCAAGTACCATTCCTTTTTTTACTCTTGTTCCAGGCAATGATACGGGTCGCTGATTGAAGCACGTGTTCTGATTAGACTTTTTATTTTTCTCTAATCTATATACTGCAACACCTGTATCAAAACCATCAGTTCCAGGTTCGTCATACCTGACAACAATACGATTGGAATCAGCTTCTTCGACAATTCCATCACCAGCGCTTAAAAGACATGCACCAGAATCCCGGGCGACATATCTCTCCATGCCGGTTCCGACCAAAGGAGCAGAGGTAACCAGGAGCGGAACTGCCTGACGCTGCATATTGGATCCCATGAGAGCACGGTTTGCATCATCGTTTTCCAGAAACGGAACCAATGATGCTGCAACACTAATCATCTGGTTCGGAGCAATATCCATGTAAGTGACACTCTCTGCGACAGTAGTTATAACCTCGCCATCCTCACGTACGATGAGAATATCAGGAACAAGACGTTTATCTTTATCTGATTGAATAAGAGCAGGCGCAATGAATTGCTTTTGTTCCTGCAAAGCGCTCAGATATTTTACATCATCAAGAATAATTCTATCTTCGACTTTCCTATAAGGAGTTTCAATAAAACCGTAAGGATTGATCCGAGCAAAAGTAGCAAGAGAGACTATCAGGCCGATATTAGGACCCTCCGGTGTTTCAACCGGACAAATTCGGCCATAATGTGTAGGGTGAACATCGCGCACTTCAAAACCTGCGCGTTCTCGCGACAAGCCACCTGGTCCAAGAGCACTCAACCGTCGTTTATGTGTAACCTCGGATAACGGATTTGTCTGATCCATAAACTGTGACAGCTGGCTGGTTCCAAAAAATTCTTTTATAGCTGCTGAGATCGGTTTAGGATTTACCAGATCATGAGGCATCAACGTCTCGACATCCTGGAGAGTCATTCTCTCTTTAATGGCTCTTTCCATCCGGACAAGACCCATCCGGTATTGATTTTCGACAAGTTCGCCAACCGTTCTGACTCTTCTGTTACCTAGATGGTCAATATCATCAACTCCACCTTGAGTATCCTTTAAGCGGACCAGATGACGTACGGCAAAGATAATATCTTCTTTCGTCAATGCCCGGTTCGAAATATCAATATCCAAATGCAACTTGGCATTTATCTTATAACGCCCGACCTCGGAAAGGTCATAAAGATCTTGATTAAAGAATAGGTTATGAAAAAAAGATTCAGCTATCTCACGAGTTGGAGGACTAGACGGCCTGAGTCTTCGGTATATTTCAATAAGAGCTTCTTCAGTAGATTTTGCCTTATCAAGTGCGAGAGTTTTGCTAAATGATTGTGAGTATTTAACTCCGTCAATATGCAACACCTGGAATTCATTGATACCCTCAGCATCAAGAGTTTCCAAAAGAGTCTCGGAAAGCTCGGTATTACAAAGGGCAATAACTTCACCTGAGTCCTTGTTGACTATTGTCTGTGCTAAAACTTCACCAAATAAGGATTCTTTTGAAACCGGAAGATGATCGATACCGGCTGCATCAAGCTTTTTACAAAGCACCTTAGAAACTTTTTTGCCTTTTTTCCCGAGAACCTCGCCATCCAGAGGACTGATGATATCGAATTCCAATCTCTGACCTTTAACCAGATCGGAGTCAAAACTCATTTTATAGTTTTCGCCGTCTTTAATAACAGTTGAGGTCGGGTAAAACTCAGCCAGTAGTTCTTCGCTCGATAAACCTAAAGCTTTCAGCAAAGTAGTTACAGGAAACTTTCTTCTTCTATCGATACGAACATGCAAAATATCTTTAATGTCGAATTCCAGGTCGATCCATGATCCTCTAACAGGAATAATCCTCGCGGAATAAAGTAACTTTCCACTGGAGTGACTTTTTCCATTATCATGAGTGTAAAAGAGCCCTGGTGAACGCTGTAACTGCGAAACAATAACTCTTTCCGTCCCGTTGATGACAAAAACGCCGTCCCCGGTCATTAAAGGTAAGGAACCTAAAAAGACCTCTTGTTCCTTTATGTCTCGAATGGACTGAACCCCAGTCTCTTCATCGACATCAAATGTTATCAAGCGAACAACAATCTTCAGAGGAATCTCATAGGTCATGCCTCTCTGAAGGCATTCATTGATTGTGTATTTGGGTTCTCCGAATTTATACCTTACAAACTCAAGAGAACACACTCCGTTAAAGTCATTAATTGGAAAAACATTTTGCAGGATGCCCTGCAATCCAAAATCTTCCCTTTCATCTGGATCACAATCCATCTGCAGGAATTTCTCATAAGAGAGACGTTGCATTGATATCAGATGGGGCGGCTCTAAAATAGTAGCTGCCGTGGCAAAGTTCTTTCTCACTCTTTCCATAATTTTCCTCGAAATTGCCTATGAATCTAACTATATGATTTGAAATTACTGCTCAGACACGCCGTTCTGCAGGCTGCTAATTGGGTTGGGTGGATCCAGGAATGATACCACTACAATCAGATAACACTGAAAAATATTGAAAGTTGATGTAGAAAATATTGCAAAGAAAAACATAAGCATTTTTTTCAAGCATAGTAGCATCTCCTATATACAATTTTCATGTAAACGACAAAGCACTAACGCGCCTGAAACAGAACCACCTGATATCTGTATTTTGCAAAAAAACGTAATACCTATAAAGCACAACACGCCACGATGCAAAGCTCGTAGCGTGTCGATATCAAGCTGTGTTTGTCAAAAAACGAACAACTTGCAAGAACATCAGTTACTTAATCTCAACAGTGGCTCCAACAGCTTCGATCTTCGCTTTAATATCATCAGCATCTTCTTTGGTAGTCGCTTCTTTCAAAGGAGCAGGTGCAGACTCTACAAGAGTTTTTGCTTCTTTCAGTCCGAGACCGGTAACAGCACGTACTTCTTTGATGACTTTAATTTTTTCACTACCAACACTTGCCAAAATTACATCAAACTCGGTCTTTTCTTCAGCCGGGGCAGCAGCATCTGCTGCTCCTCCTGCAGCTGCGACTGCAACAGGTGCCGCAGCAGATACTCCAAATTTCTCTTCGAATTCTTTTATGAGCTCAGAGAGTTCAAGAACTGACATATTAGCGATAAAATCGATTACATCATCTTTAGTAACAGCCATGATTTAATACCTCTTTTGTATTGAATATTTGTATTCTGAGTTAATTCTTACACCCCACAAGGGGGACTCTTTACAGTGCCCGTGTTTTGCGGGTATAAGTACCTTCACGAAATTCATTTAAAGAAAATAAATGAATTTATAAGGTACTAATTATTAGTAGCTTCTTTCTGATCTTTGATGGCTTGTAATGCATAGACAAATGTACGTGGTACACCTGTAAGTACCTGAACAAGACCAGTCGGTACATTGTTCCAAGTAGATAACAGTTGTCCAAGTAAAACTTCTTTCGAAGGAAGTTTAGAAAGAGCAATAAGCTCATCTATTCCAATTTTTTCCCCATCAAGAGCTGCGCAACGAATTATGAACTTGCTATGATCTGATGCAAATTTAGTAACAACCTTAGCGGGTGCGACGGGGTCTGCATAACTCATAACAACCGCGGTGGTACCAGAGAAATCATCACTCAGTGCGGCATTGCCAGTATCCGTAACTGCTCTTTTCAGGAGAGTATTTTTGGCTACGCGGATTTCCGATTCACAGTTCTTCAATTCAATACGAATTTTCTGAAACTCGGAAACCTTTAAACCACAATAGTCAGCGACAACAGTTAATTTGGCTCGATTGAATGAATCATTCAAATCCGAGACAACTGCTAACTTTTCATCACGATTCAAAGTACTCCTCCTAGGTTAAGGTAAACAATATTCGAAACAGCAGTTACAACTCTTCAAGACCGGCTGAAATAATTACATGTCAGAATACAAATTTATCTAGCCTTTTTTGTCTCGGCAGGTCGTGATTGACACGATTAAACATATTGTACCCGCTGTCTTCGACTGATAAATTGCCAATAAGTTGAGTTCGGCAATTTATAAAACAATTTTATTTTACTATTGCTCTAACAGCTATAGGATCGAGTTTCACACCCGGACCCATTGTGGAAGAGATTGTAATGGAACGGAGATATATCCCCTTACTCGTTGAAGGCTTAAGTTGAATAATTCTTTGTATAAATGCAACAAGATTTTCGCCAAGTTTTTCTTTACCAAAAGAGAGTTTACCGATTCCAGCATGTATAATTCCTGCTTTATCTACTCTAAAGTCAACTTTACCGGCTTTAATGTCTCTCACAATATTACCAACATCCATAGTAACAGTGCCAAGTTTTGCATTTGGCATGAGATTTCGTGGCCCGAGTATTCTTCCGATTTTCCCGACAACACCCATCATATCAGGAGTCGCTACAGTCTTGTCGAATTCGAGCCAACCGTCTTTTATCTTGTCTACTAAATCGTCACCACCAACATAATCGGCCCCTGCCTCAAGAGCTTCAGCTTCTTTTGCTCCTTTGGCAAAAACTAATACTCTCGTCACTTTACCAGTTCCATGGGGCAGAGTAACTGAAGAACGAATCATTTGGTCAGCATGACGAGGGTCGACTCCAAGTTTCATAGCAACATCAAAAGTCTCATCAAATTTTGCGAAGGTAGATTTTAGAACCAACTCGATCCCTTCTTCCATACCTTGCAAAACCGTACGATCAATTCCTTCGGTTTTACTTTTATAATTTTTTCCGTGTTTCGGCATATCAGCCTCCTACTTGATTAGGAAACACTCTTCCTATCAGCAGTATATTAAAAATTAATCTGTATCAATCAATGACGGTAATTCCAGCACTACGAGCAGTACCTTCAATAATACGCATTGCGCTTTCTACGTCATACGCATTGAGATCAGGCATCTTCAATTCGGCAATCTCGCGAATTTTATCGCGACCAATCTCGGCAACACGATCAATTTTCGGATTACCAGATCCTTTTTTTAAACCAGCGGCCTTCATCAACAGCACTGATGCTGGTGGGGTCTTTGTGATATAACTAAAGGAACGATCCTGATAAACGGTAATAACAACGGGCACGATGGTATCGCCCATTGATTGCGTTTTAGCGTTGAAGTTTTTACAAAACTCCATGATGTTTACACCGTGCTGTCCGAGTGCAGGACCAACAGGTGGTGAGGGATTGGCTTTGCCAGCTGGAATTTGCAGCTTGATGTAAGCCGTTTCTTTTTTGGCCATTATTTCACTCCACTAACTATTTTTCAAGTACTTCCAAGTAAATTGAACATCCGAGCACTACACCGGGAAGTTACAATAACCATGAATACAAAATTTATGTATTTGTAACCTGGACGAATTCCAACTCGACTGGGGTTTCTCTTCCAAAAATCGATACCATAACCCGAACACGTCCTTTTTCCGGGAAAACCTCGTCAACTATTCCCTGAAAGTTGGCAAAAGGTCCATCTACCACGCGAACGACTTCACCTACATCAAACACAACTTTAGGCCTTGGACGCTCTGATCCATCCTGGATTCTTCCTATAATTTTTGCTGCATCTGTGTCTGACAAAGGTATAGGATCACGATCATCACCAACGAATCCGACAACTCGTGGCATATCATCGTGAATTGTATGCCACGTTTCATCATTGAGATCCATGCTTACCAACATATATCCCGGAAAAAAACGTCGAGATGAGGTCTTACGTGAACCTTTGATCATCTCAACAATCTGTTCCGTAGGGACCAATATTTCACCGAAGAATTCCTCCAAACCATCTTTGCGAATTCGTTCCTCGAGAGTTGCCTTTACTTTATCTTCAAACCCCGAATGGACCTGGAGTATATACCATTGTCTAGCCATGTGATCCAGAAATTAAGTGTTATGGACATACCAGTTTGCAGTATCAGATCGACCCGCTGAGAAATAATAATGTTTTTCTCTCCGAAGTCATCGCAAAAAAGATGCGACTGCTTTTCCAAGAAGCAAGTCTACTGAGCCGAGGTAAATTGATATAACAACCGTCAGAACCACCACGACACCCGTAAGCCCCAGGGTCATTTTTTTATCTGGCCAGACAATTTTTGAAAATTCGACTTTTACCTCATCAATAAATTTCTTGATTTGAGCGGGTGAGAATGGTGAAGGCTTTTCAGACTTCATAGCACTATTTTTATTTGATTTTGTATTTGCTGCCATAGCAACTTTACCTCCATGCCGTTACATCACTCACTCTACTCATAGATCCGAGCAATTTTACAAGATCCCCGCCATAACTAAAAAATGGCAGGCCAGGAGGGACTCGAACCCCCAACATCCGGATTTGGAGTCCGGCGCTCTACCATTAGAGCTACTGGCCTATAAAAAATCTATTTTGTTTCTTTATGCGGAGTATGTGCCCTGCAAAATTGACAAAATTTACTGAACTCCAATTTATTGGGAGTGTTTTTTTTGTTCTTCGTCGTCGTATAGTTACGACGCTTGCACGTACCACATGCAAGAGTTACGGTATCTCTCATTGAACCTTTCCCATATTAAAATCGCCCGGATTCCTTTCTTCAGGAATCAGGGCAATATTGTTGAATGATCAGATTAGGCTATAATTTCACTGATGACGCCGGCGCCAACAGTACGTCCACCTTCACGGATGGCAAAACGCAAACCGACATCCATGGCAATCGGCGTGATCAACTCTACTGCTGCGCTAATATTGTCGCCTGGCATTACCATCTCAACGCCCTCGGCGAGAG
>JBARUR010000426.1:0-2193 GCA_049645845.1 Desulforhopalus sp.
GTCCGTGGAGGTAATGTCATACCCGGAATGATCCGTCCCCTGGGTGGACATGCTGATGAAAGGAGCACAAAAGTCTGGCGCACCGTCGCCACCGGGATGTTTCCAGCAGCGGCTGGTTTTTATCCGCCCGCAGTTATGCCGGAAGAAATACTCAATGATCACCCCGAACGATTACGGGCAATTTTGGTCAATGGCTGCAATCCTCTGAGATCTTACCCCGATACTACTGCTTATGAAAAGGCGTTTGCTGCTCTCGATCTATTGGTTGTCACTGATATCGTATTAAATGAAACTGCTCAATTCGCCCATTACGTGCTGCCATCACGCTCTTTGTATGAATGCTGGGATGGAACCTTCTTTCCCTGGACCTATCCCGAGGTTTATTTCCAGATGAGGCCACCTGTGCTCACACCTTCAAGTGAGTGCCTGGAACCATCACAGATTTTTACACGTCTTGCAGATAAAATGGGACTGATTCCGGAAATCACGGATGAGATGCGTCAGGCTGCTGCTGGCAATCGGCTGGTCTTTGGCGCAAAATTAATGCAATGGGCTGCACGGGAGCCATCTATTCGTCGAGCCATGCCATTTATCCTTGCGAAGACTCTTGGAGATCTGTGGGACAGCGGCAACAAGGCCGCCCTGTGGGGAATGCTGATGACCTTGCCGCGGGATGCCCGGGAGAATGGTAATCGGGTTGGTTTTGCCGTCGGGCCGGATCAGGGAGAGCGAATGTTTCGCGCGGTTCTGGACAATCCTCAAGGACTCTGGCTAGGGGCAGTGGATACAACAGAATCATTGTCAGGTCTTCGGACTAAATCTCAAAAACTGGAAATATTTATCGAGGAAATGGAGGCAGAAATCCTCTCGCTTTCTCCACAGCAGGAGCAGGAGGCGTTAACGACAACAGAGGAATACCCATTTATTCTGATGGCAGGGCGTCATACGCAGTATAACGCCAACACACTTCTGAGGAATTCGGAGTGGAATGGCGAAAAACGGGCCTGTACTGTCGCCATGCATCCTGACGACGCGAAGAAGTTAGGGGCTATGGACGGTCAGCTTGTAAGTGTGACAACGGAAGCCGGCAGCGAAATGGGAGAGCTCGAGATCACCGAACAGGTAAGGAGTGGTACTGTAATGATCCCGCATGGTTTCGGACTTCTGTATGATGGAAAGGTTTATGGCATCAATGTAAACCGTCTCACCAAAAACACCAATCGTGATCGTTTCGGCACACCACTGCACAGATATATTCCCTGTCGAATTCTAGTAAATGTTCTCCGGGACGGGGTGGAGGTCAGCCAGCCATAGAGCTTGTTCCAGTTTTTGGAAATGTCAAAAAACCGAAAGGATGATTGCTATGAATACAAAGGTGTCGCACAGGCTTGAAATGTTTGAGTTATCTGCCGATGATGGTTACCGAATAGCAGTATCAAGATTCAAGGCCCAAAAACAGTTCCTGGGAAACCTGGTTGTGGCAGGGGCAACGGGTGTTCCTCAGGAGTTTTACTATAACTTTGCCCGCTATGCCAGCGCCTGCGGTTTTACAACATTAACTTTGGATTACAGAGGGATAGGAAAATCAAAACCGCAAACTTTAGTTGGTTTTCAAGCGACTTTTCTTGACTGGGCAAGTCTTGATTTAGCTGCAGCTGTAAACTGCATGGCATGCGAAAAAGCACCGCTTTTTATGGTGGGGCATTCATTCGGTGGACATGCGCTGGGCCTATTGCCTAACCATCACCATATTGACCGGTTTTATGTTTTTGCAACCGGAGCAGGCTGGCATGGCTGGATGCCGCCGATGGAAAGCCTGAAGGTACGTCTGCTCTGGAACATAATATTGCCCATTCTTGCCCTCAAAGGATATGCGCCAATGTCTATGCTTGGTCTCGGCGAGGACTTACCTTTGGGAGTATATAAACAATGGCGATACTGGTGTACTTTCCCACATTATTTTTTTGATGATCCGAAATCGCCTGACCTCAAAGACAAATTTTCCCAGGTGAAGACACCGATAATAGCTGCAAATGCTTTGGACGACCTCTGGGCACAGCCGCGTTCTCGCGATGCATTTGTCAAAGCATATAAACATGCGGCGGTAAAATGCATTGATCTGGTTCCTCATAAACACCAAGGAGGTATCGGACATATGGGTTACTTTCGTCCACAAGCCCAGCCCCTGTGGAA
>JBARUR010000427.1:0-5018 GCA_049645845.1 Desulforhopalus sp.
GGTGTAGGTCATGGAGATGAACGAAAGTGAGACACTGATACAACTGCATTAGTCTCACTCGTTTTGAAAGTATTGCGCATGATAATGCACGATCTCACCCAGCGATTGACCTCGACAAAAGAGGATGACAGGGGAATTCCTGTTGTTTCTCTAACATATTCCGCTGGAGCTGATTCGAATTGATCGGTTTGCGGCTTTTGAAAAACCCTGGAAGGTAATTGCCCGCCATCGTACTTGAAATAGTGAGCAAAATCAGTACTTTAAATCATTTCAAATTTATTTTTAATCTGGAAGAGAGTGAACTATGAATAAGGTTTCCATTTTGATTGTTGAGGACGAAGCGATTATCGCCGAAGACCTCGCAGGTAAGATACGTAAAATGGGTTACCATGTTGCTGGAATAACAGCAACCGGCGAGGAAGCAATCGAACTTGCCTGCCAGAAACTACCATCGCTGGTACTGATGGACATCCGCCTGGCTGGTGCGATGGATGGTATTGTGGCTGCACGGCAAATCCATCGTGACAGCAACCTGCCGACACTGTTTCTGTCATCGAACTCAGACATGGCCACGGTTAAGCGCACGAAACTTAATGGAGCGTTCGGATATATCCTGAAGCCGTACAACGATCATGATCTTGCAATTCAAATCGAGATGGCGTTATACAAGCACACCACTCAACAACAATTGAGAGAGAGTGAAGATAATCTCCGAAAATATTCTCTTGAACTGCAACATGAGATAGCCGAGCGCAAGCAGGTGGAAGAGGCATTACGGAAAAGTGAACAACAGCTCTTGGTCCTGAATAACGAGCTGGAACTTAGAATTGAACAGCGGACCCAGCAATTACAGGAAACGCAGTTAAAATACCTGCATGCTGAAAAACTCTCCGCCATAGGTCAGTTGTCCGCCTCGATTGCCCATGAGTTCAATAATCCCCTTCAAGGTATTAGAACTATCCTCAAGGGCTTGAAACGCAGAGCTATTCTCGACGAAGAGGATAAAGAGCTCCTGGACCTGGCTATCCACGAAAATGACCGGATGACAAATCTCATCCGTGACCTCCAGGATTTCAACAGGCCTTCCTCGGAGAAGAAAACGGTATTCGATATTCATGCCTCAATCGACTCCTTGCTGTTGCTGTTCAAGTCTGATTTTAAGCGGAAAAAGATTCGCCTGGAATTAAACTATGACGATCAATTGCCGCAGGTCCTTGCGATTCCGGACCAGATCAAACAAGTCTTTCTTAATTTATTGAACAATGCCGCGGACGCCTGCCGGGGAGACGGGGTCATCACGATAACTACCTGGCAGGAAAAAAAGAACATCGCCGTGGCGATCAAGGATAACGGCATAGGTATTAAGCCTGAAAACAAGAACCTGATTTTTCAGCCTTTCTTCACAACAAAACCCGAAGTTAAAGGGACAGGTCTGGGACTGTCGGTCTGCTATGGTATTGTCCAGAGCCATCAGGGAGAAATTCGAGTCGACAGTCAGCCTGGGGAAGGCTCGACCTTCATCGTTCTTTTGCCCATCAACGAAGAACCCCCTGTTGTCGAGAATCGGTAGTATGACACTAATTGTCAATAGGCTAGGTTCAAACTGAGAGCTACAAAAAAGGTAGTCGAAGAATTACTGCCTCCATTGAATGATACAGTTGTGTTATCTCGTATTCTTTGACAGAGATTAATACGAAACTGCTGATGAATATAATAATTTATTGTAATTATCTAACCTAATCACAGAAACAATCTCTGCATAAATACGATGAACAACCCATTCAGCACGCAGTCTGGCATGGCGATCAGAAAAAGAATCATTCTGGCCCTCTACATCATCCTTATCCCCTTTCTGCTCCTCGAAACCTTCGTCTTTTACAGATGGTTTCATCTGCGCAAAGAAGTGGAAATGCAAGTCAACCTTGAGCTGGCCCGATCTGCTGCAGTTAATTTTGAAACATTTTTACAAGGTCTCCTCGGCAAAGAACTCGCTCTAGGCCTGGCTTTTACTGCTTCCCGTTCATTGCCTGACAAGGACCGTGATCGCATACTTGACAAACTCAAGGCAGATCTTCCTGAAATCCGTAGCCTCTACTGGATAAATCCAGAAGGAATGGTCATCGCCTCAAGTCTTCGCTCATACATTGGACGCAGTCTGACTGATCGTTACTATTTCCAAAAGCTTAAAGAAGGACAGGACTGGGCTGTCAGTGAGCTCGTCATCGACAAGGTAACCAAAAGGCCTACATTTATCGTGTGCCGAGCCATCCGGGATGATGACGGTAAATTGCTGGGCATTGCAGCTGCCTCCGTTGAACCCGACCGTCTACAAAAAATAATAAGTATCAACCGTCATCAAGATGCAGGCTTAAGCCTTCTGGACGACAAAGGCAGGCACGTCACCCGCTATCCAACAACCGAATATTCCTGGGAACAGCGCAACTGGCTGAAGTCTTACCCTATTATCGGGGAAGCTTTAAAAGGCAAGGAAATGACAGTGTCTGTAAAACCAAAAACAACCGGCAAATTGAGATTTGTCGCATTCGTCCCTATTTCCTCCATTGGCTGGGTGGCAGCCGCCAGTCATGCAGAAAGTGATATTATTTCTCAGATTATCCAGGTCCTGATGCCCCAGATTTGGTTGTCCCTGCTGGTAACTCTGACGGCATTTGGAGCGGCTCTCGGGCTTTCCCGTCCTGTAATCCAATCCATTTTAAAGCTGAAGAATCATGCCGCTGCCATCGGTCACGGTCAAAACGTGAAGATTCCTGCAGAAGGCCCCCATGAGGTACAAATTCTGGCGGCAACTTTGAACGTAATGACCGAAAAAATACAGGGTCGAGAGGCAGATATTCGCGAAAGTGAGTCACTCTACCGGGCGATTGCTGAAAACTTCCCAGACGGGGCGATTTTTGTATTCGATCATGATCTGCGGTTTCGGTCCGCTGATGGAAAGGCGTTAACTTCTTTGGGCTACAGTAGAGAGGCCCTGGTGGGAAAAACCATATGGGAAGCCACGGATGAAAAGACATGCCGGTTCCTGGAAGAACTATATCCACGAGTATTGGCTGGAGAATCTCTTCATCTTGAGACGCCTTTAAAGGGTCGAATTTTTTCATCGGCGTATGTGCCGATCCGCGGTGAAAAAGGAAAAATTCTCGCAGGAATGGTGGTCAGCATCGATATCACCGCGCGAAAACAGGCCGAGGAGAAACTGAAACTCACCCAGGCGTCGGTTGATGTTGCCGGTGAAATGATCGCTTGGTTCATCCCGGACGGCAAAATCTGTTATGCCAATGATGCCACATGCCGAGAGCTTGGTTATTCACATGAAGAAATTCTGAACATGACGGCGCTGGACTTCAGCCCCGGCTTCACCCGGGAACAGTACAAGCAACATTGGCAGGAAGTCAGGGAACGCAAGTCCTTTACTCTGGAAACTACACACCGCCGAAAAGATGGCAGCGAGTACCCTGCTGAGATACTCGTGACCCATTTTGAATCTGCCGAACAGGAATATATCTTCGCCTATGGCAGAGACATCACTGAGCGCAAATCCTCCGAGGAAGCACTTCGTGAAAGTGAAAATTTGTTTCGACAGTTATTCGATAACGCTCCGCTAGGTAAATGCCTCACAACACCTGCTGGTGTCCTTGAGCGCACCAACCCAGCTTTTTGCCGTATGCTCGGATACAGCAAGGAAGAACTGGCCTTAAAATCGTTCATTGATATTACACATCCCGACGATCTTGCAATAAGTAAAGAATGCACGAGTGCACTACTGGCCGGTAAGCAAGATACCTGGGAAATGCAGAAGCGATATATAGCCAAAGACGGGCATGTGGTGTGGTCGCAAGTGGTAACTGCTCTTCTGCGTGACGCGCAAGGAAAGTCGCTGCATTTCCTTACACACATTCTTGATATTACCGAACGCAAACAGGCTGAGGAACAACGTGATCTTCTGATGCGGGAAATTGATCATCGGGCAAAAAACCTCCTGGCTGTCGTCCAATCGGTAGTCCAACTGACCAAGGCCGACACCATTGAGGAGTTTGCTGCCGCCGTCCGGGGGCGATTGGCGGCGTTGGCCCGGACACATTCGTTATTGGCGCAAGGCCGATGGAGAGGTGCCCATCTTGAGTCGATAATCAGCGAGGAAATCGAACCGTACTTCAAAGATGACGGGAAGAGGTTTTCGCTGTCGGGGCCACCGGTGGTAATCATACCCGAAGCGGTGCAGTCTCTGGGCATGGTGTTTCATGAGCTTGCCACCAACGCCGCGAAATACGGGGCACTTTCTGTTACGCAAGGCAAAGTCGAGGTTCGTTGGGAATTCACGACAAGTGGGGAGATACGGTTGCTTTGGCGGGAATCAGGCGGCCCACAGGTTAGGGAGCCGAAAAAGAAAGGATTTGGTTCATCGCTGATAGGCAGTGCCATAAAGAGACAGCTTGGCGGTTTCATCAATTGCCGATGGCATTCCGAGGGAGTATGTTGTGAATTCTCCATTTCTAAAGTACACATTGATCATACCAGGCAACTGCAATCTCTAGTGATGATAAAACCAGTCCATCGAAAGTCGCCGCATACCGCTTCTCTTCATGGCAGCCGTATTCTCATTGTCGAGGATGACATGCTTATCGCCGCTGGAATCGAGCAGGGCCTGCGTACGGTTGGTTGCGAGCCGGTTGGGCCGGTGGGGGAGATCAACGAGGCAATGGAACTCGCAAGATCCGCACCGGATCTGCATGCGGCGGTGGTCGACGTCAATCTGCACGGCCAGAAATCTTGGCCGATTATCGGGATTCTTCGTGAACGAGGCGTGCCGTACAGCCTTGCCACCGGCTATGGAGATCTTACGGAAGTTGAAGGTAATCCGCCGATTTTGGAAAAACCATTTTCCTCGAAGAGATTAGTGGAAGTCATGCGGAATCTATTAACCATAAGAAAATAACTGACACTTTCTTGTAATTATAGGAAAGAGTAGTTCAAAGTGCCAATGCTGCTTATAGTGTTTT
>JBARUR010000428.1:0-3075 GCA_049645845.1 Desulforhopalus sp.
ATCTTGCTCTGCAACGAGGAGGACACGACAATGCAACCGCAATCGTGGCATATCTCACATAATTATATTACGTTAATCACGATTTTTCATTTTTCTCAAACAAGGAGGGTCACGCGCTATGGATGATTCGACTTCCTCCGTTTTTCTCAAACCCGGCACTCTGTTGGGCAGTAAATATCAGATAATACGGTTAATCGGGCAGGGAGGAATGGGCACTGTATATATGGCCTATGACAGTAGCCTTGACCTCAACGTTGCCATCAAGGTCATCTCCCCAGATGCCCTCACCGGCATGGATGAGGAACAACGTGAAGTGGCATTGAAGCGTTTTCAGGCCGAAGCCCGTATTCTAGCCAAAATCGACCATCCCAACGTCATCAGAATCCTTGGATTCAATAGGGACACCACTGAATATCAGGACAGGACCGTCGATATCGATTATCTCGTGATGGAATTGCTCGCCCAGAGAACGCTGCGGGATACCATGGATGAAAGCGGATTTGAAAGCGAGGATGAGATCAAGGAATGGATCGGTCAGTACATGATCCCCATACTCGACGGTGTGGACAAGATTCATTCCAGCGGAATAATTCACCGGGATATCAAACCGGAAAACTTCTTCCTCAAGGATGACAAAGCCAAACTCGCCGATTTCGGCCTGTCGCTTGGCCTTGACCAGCCCTCGGTCACCGGTCCCATGGTCGATATATTCGGAACCCTCAAGTATATGTCGCCCGAACAATTCTACAATTTTAGTCTCGCCCGCGAACCGTCCGACATCTTTTCCCTGGGCAGAATTCTCTATGAAGTGGTGGAAGGCACCATGACGGAAAAGATAAAACCCTTCAAACAAGTTAAAATAAGCCGGACCGATACACCTTTTTTCAAGACGCTGGGTGAGGTAATCGCCGAGGCCACGGCAGAGAATCCCAAGGAAAGGATCGCCACGGCCCGGCAATTAATGGAGCGCTTGTCTGATATTCTCTACTGCCGTGTCGATTTCCGGGAACGTCAGGAGGATAATCTGCCTTTTGTCAAACGGCTCAATATGGTCCATGCGCTTATGCTTTTTTTGGCAACAGCCATGCTCACCATGGCATATGTTGTCTATATCCATGACGAAACCGTTTCTCCTCCACAGCAAAACGCCAATCCGGCAACAGAGACTGCGCTGGCCGGCGTGGAAGTTATCACCAATCCGCAATTGGAAAAGGTAACGGATATCTTTCACGCCAATGACAACTCGATTATGACGCTTATTCCCGGCCTGCGCATAAACCTGCCGGAAAATACGGATCAGTCATTTGACGAATATGCCGTGGATCCGTTCTATCTCTCGGAGAATCCTATAACCAATCAGCAGTTCGTAGCCTTCCTCAATGGTGTTATCGACAGATTAAAAATCCAGGACAGCGACCTGATGCTGGATGGCAAACTCATTCTCAAACTCAGTGAAAAGATCAGGGAATACAAACCGATCCTCTTCGATGGCAAAAAATTTGTGGTGGAGCATCCGATGCATGCCGCATGCGCGGTCCTTATGGTTACCGGCTATGGCGCACAGGCCTATGCTGGTCACTACGGCTTACGCCTGCCGAAGGCGCGGGAATGGTATGCACTCAAGGCATCACAACCCAGAGGTAATGCCGTTCGCCTGGCACTACCCACCCCTGTCATTAATTATTCGAAAAACAGGTTTGACATTCGCGGAATCAACGAGATTGCCGAATGGGGAAAGAATCGGGAAGGCAGCTTCGTGGTTCTCGGCCGGTCCTCTTCCACCATGATTGAAAGCGAACTCGTCTCGGTCAAGGACCCCGACAAATACTACACCGACACAAGCTTCCGGGTGGCTCGGGATGTAGAAATGGACAAAGTCCCGAAAAAGAGCAGGTAAGTTGAAAAGCGGTCGTACTGTTCAGTTTCGGTCGCTTTCGCAGCCATTGATCTTGATGACGACAAAGGTAATGTCATCTTGCGGCGGCGTGCCCTCAAGAAAAATATCGATCTCCTTGTTGATCAGATCGATTAATTTCTGGATATCTTCATCGCAGTTTTCCAGCAGTATCTTCTTGAGGTGATCCTTACCAAACATCTCTCTCCGCTCATTCTGAGCCTCCCAGGCGCCATCGCTGCCAATCACGATCAATTGTTTTTCAGCCGAAATCTCCACGGTATTACTCTCGTACCTGAGACTATCATCGACGCCCAAGGCCACCCCCTTCCCATACAGTTCGAGACATTCATGACGATCGGGATAGAGGAGCAATGCAGGATCATGACCTGCCCTGACCCACTCGATGGTTCGGCTGGAGGGATCGATGACAGCATAAAAGAGCGTTACGAAATTTGAGGTTTCCTGCGTGTCGCGGCACAAAACACGGTTTACGTCGCTTATGATTTCTGCCAGTTTGCCGGCCTGGTCATTTCTCGTTCGAATCATCGCCCTGACCGAGGCCATGAGCAAAGCCGCACCGATGCCATGCCCCACTACGTCACCAACCACAGCCCCGATTTTCTGCGGAGCATCCCTGAAGCGCACTAAATCAAAAAAATCTCCGCCTGTCTCCTGACTGTAGCGGCTGCTTCCGTATATTTCTATCCCTGCCGCAGCAAACCTCGAGGCGGGCAAAAAATTCTGCTGCACCTCCCGGGCAATCTCCATGGCCTTTTGCAGCTTCACGCTCTGCCTCATCTGCGCGGTCATTTTATTAAAGCTGTTCGTCAACTCCCCAATTTCGTCAACCGAATGCACAGGCAAGGGCGGGCCGAAAACGCCATTGGCCAAATTTTCCGCTGCTTTAGACACTTTTTTGATAGCCCCTGTCATGGTCGAGGTCATCGACCGGATAAACAGGATGATGATGAAGATCGCGAAGGCAAAAAGCAGGGAATAGTAAAGCCTGAAGGTAAGAATGGGCTGAAGGACCTTCTCGCCCGAAGCGATGACCACCAGATACCAGGGCACATCCGACAGACGATAAAAGCCGCTTATTTCTCGCGGGAAACCGCCTTCGCCGAAAACCGTGCCGAAAACCTTGTTGCGCTCTATTTCCGCCAGAGTTTCTATTTCGA
>JBARUR010000429.1:0-3847 GCA_049645845.1 Desulforhopalus sp.
CTCTCGCCGAGGGCGTTGAGATGGTAATGCCAGGCGACAATATTAGCGCAGCAGTAGAGTTGATCACGCCGATTGCCATGGATGTCGGTTTGCGTTTTGCCATCCGTGAAGGTGGACGTACTGTTGGTGCCGGCGTCATCAGTGAAATTATAGCTTAAAGGTGTGTAATGATACCAACAGAAAAAATTCGTATTCGGTTGAAGGCATATGATCATAAATTACTTGATCAATCCACAACAGAGATAGTTGAAACAGCCAGAAGAACAGGATCAGCTGTGGCGGGGCCAATACCCTTACCTACAACGATCAATAAATTTTGTGTTCTTCGTTCGCCTCATGTGGACAAAAAGTCTCGAGAACATTTTGAAATGAGAACCCATCGCCGGTTATTGGATATTCTTGAGCCTACACAGCAGACCATTGATCTGCTTATGAAGCTGGAATTGTCCGCAGGCGTCGATGTCGAAATCAAGTTGCCGTAACAGGCACGACGTAAAAGTAAATCGAAGTATCGGGTAATATTATGCCAAAGTCAATGGGTATACTTGGGAAGAAAATTGGGATGACTCGCTTTTACGATGAGGTGGGTCAGGCTGTACCAGTAACTGTCATAGAAGCTGGGCCGTGTAAAATCCTTCAGGTAAAAACCGAAGCTACTGACGGGTACAGTGCCATTCAGGTAGGTTTTGGTGATAAAAAAGCCAGCAGAGTCAACAAAGCCGTAAGCGGTCATCTGAAAAAATCAAATTCAGACGGGTTCTATTTTATCCGCGAATTTAGAATTGAAGATGATTCTGTCTATGAAGTTGGACAGGAAGTAAGTCTTGATACCGTGATGAAAGTTGGTGATAAGGTTGATGTTCAAGGAACCAGCAAAGGACGCGGTTTCCAGGGTGTCATTAAACGTCACGGTTTTAGTGGCGGTGGTGCTGGACATGGTTCTATGTTCCACAGGGCACCAGGTTCCATCGGTTGCAGTGCTACTCCGGCAAGGGTTGTTAAAGGGAAGAAAATGCCTGGCCGAATGGGTAACGATACCGTGTTAAGAAAAAACGTGATCGTTGTTGACGTTCGGTCTGAGGAAAATGTCGTACTCTTGAAAGGACCTCTTCCTGGTGCAAAAAACGGCCTGTTGAAGATTTTTAAGAAATAATTGTAATTTGGTCTGACAGGTTCGAGGAGATTAATATGTCTACTGTAAATATAGTTAACACTAAAAATGAAAGTGTTGGCCAAATAGAGCTGAACGATGCCGTGTTCAACCGTGAGGTGAAAGAATACGTCCTTCATGAAGTTGTTCGAATGCAGCGCGCAGCAAAACGTGCCGGTAATGCCTGTACGAAAACAAGAGTTGAAGTAAGTGGTGGAGGAAGAAAGCCTTGGAGACAGAAAGGAACCGGGCGAGCGAGAGCTGGTACTAATCGGTCGCCTTTATGGCGCGGCGGTGGTGTCACCTTCGGTCCGAAACCAAGAGATTACAGTTTTAAATTGAATCGTAAGGTAAGGCAACAAGCAGTCTCGATGGCTCTTAGCGCTAGATTTCAAGAAGGCAACTTGGTCGTTTTGGATGCCTTCTCACTGGATCAAATAAAAACTAAAGAATTTGTCCAGATAATGAATGTACTTGACGTTGATAACGGGATTATAGTAACAGACAATGCGAACGAAAATCTGACAAAGTCATCCCGCAATGTCAATGGTTACAAAGTAATGTCATCGGAAGGCTTGAATGTGTATGATTTGTTGCTTCACAAAAAGGTGATTTTGCTACAACCGGTAATCGAAAGCCTTGAGAAGAGGTTAATGGCATGAAAAACATCTATAGCGTATTACAGGGGCCCTGCCTCACCGAGAAGGCTGCCTTGATGCAGGAAAGAGATGAGAAGATCGTTTTCAAAGTCCATCCCAAGGCTAATAAAATTGAAGTAAAAAATGCAGTTGAATTAATGTTTAATGTGAAGGTTAGGGATGTTAGGACTGTAAATCTTCATGGAAAAAAGAAACGGGTTGGAAAGACGGTCGGCTTTACCAATGATTGGAAAAAGGCCTATGTAACCTTGTCGGAAGGAACTATTAACTTTGCGGATGAATTGTAGATAGTATCTTCTTCTAAATATACGATCATCTACCTTCTACATTGAAAGATTCTATCTAATCTAATAATGATGGAGCGATTGGGAAATCATGGCTATTAAAGTATACAAACCAACATCACCTGGTAAACGACAGCATGTGTCGTCTAAAAATCCGGATTTGTCTGCTAAACGACCGGAAAAAAGTCTCGTTTGCAGTCTCAGTAAATCGGGCGGTAGAAATAATTATGGACGAATTACAGCCAGACATATAGGCGGTGGTCATAAAAGAAAGTATCGCATCATAGATTTTAAACGTAACAAGATTGATATTGATGCAGAAGTGGTTGCAATCGAGTATGATCCCAACCGTTCTGCCAATATAGCATTACTGAACTATAAAGATGGTGAAAAAAGATACATTCTTTCACCTGACGGGATTTCTGTAGGAGATACCGTTGTAGCAGGAGACTCTGCAGACATTCAACCAGGTAACTGTCTGCCGCTTGTTAATATTCCGCTTGGTACTGTCATTCACAATATTGAAATGAAAATAGGTAAAGGTGCTCAGATGGTGAGGAGTGCTGGTACTTCTGCTCAATTGATGGCAAAAGAGGGAGGTTATGTACTTGTTCGACTGCCTTCCGGAGAAGTAAGAAAATTTAATAATAATTGCCGGGCTTGTATTGGTCAGGTAGGTAATCGTGAGCATGAAAGTCAAAAATTAGGAAAAGCAGGTCGCACCAGATGGCAAGGTAAGCGACCTCATGTTCGCGGTGTTGCCATGAACCCTGTAGATCATCCAATGGGTGGTGGTGAGGGAAAAAGTTCGGGTGGTAGGCATCCATGTAGCCCTTGGGGTGTTCCGTCTAAAGGTTACAAAACCAGGAAAAAGAAGGCTTCTGACAGAATGATTGTCAAGAAGAGATCATAAGTTACGAGGAGTTAAGTATGTCACGCTCAATCAAAAAGGGTCCTTTCATCGATGATCATCTTCAAAAGAAAGTGACAGAAGCGTTTGAAAGCGGATCCAGAAAGGTTATTAAGACATGGTCAAGGCGATCCGACATTAGTCCCGAAATGGTTGGACTTACATTCGCTGTACATAATGGGAAGAAATTCATTCCTGTTTTTGTTACAGAGAACATGGTCGGTCACAAGCTCGGCGAATTTTCACCGACGAGAACCTACTATGGTCATGCCTCGGACAAAAAAGGTAAAAGATAGTTAGAAATATTTCGTTTCTGGCATGAATCATCAGGAGCATTAACTATGGAAGCAAAAGCCGTAGGGAAATACATTAGAATCTCACCGCAAAAGGCACGATTAGTCGCTGATGTGGTCCGGGGAATGGGGGTAGATCAGGCCATTACTACTCTTCGTTTTATGCCCAAAAAAGGTGCCGGTATAATCCAAAAAGTTATTGAGTCAGCAGTCGCCAACGCTACTCAAGACGATCAAGCAGATGTAGATAATCTGTATGTTAAAACAATTGTAATTGACGGTGGACCTTCCCTTAAAAGGATTCGTCCTAGAGCACAAGGTAGAGCTACAGGTATCATTAAGAGAACAAGTCACATCACAGTTGTTCTGGATGAAAATTAATCTCTTAAATATTACTGATACTTTGGAAATTCTAAATATTAATAGAACAATGGATTTGTTGGAGGACTGTTTTGGGGCAGAAGGTTAATCCACTCGGACTAAGACTGAATATTACCCGGACTTGGGATTCAATCTGGTATGCTGATAAGGAATATTCCACTTATCTGATT
>JBARUR010000430.1:0-11042 GCA_049645845.1 Desulforhopalus sp.
ATCATAGATTTTCGACAAGAAGCAAAACTATCTGGGTGGAGCCGAAATTTTCATTAATAACCAGATGAGCTTCTTTGCCAAAGTGACGGAAAGCAAGTACCTGGCCTCCTTGCTGGGGGAGATCAATGAGTTGTGACCAATTCCGATCGGAGTAATATTGTCTGTAAAAATTACTATTACTCTGAACTGAGAAATCATTGACAATCATAACCGATCTCCCTTTTTTACCGGGATCATAACTGGTTAGATCATTTACGACTTTGCTTCCATTCATTTGCGGCACGTCGATACCGACATCCGGCCTGGTTTCCATGTTCTTTAGATCACCTATCGCCAAATATCCCGTCGAGGTAAAGGCTTCCAAATTCTTAACCTGAACTGTCAACAAATAACGTTTATCGCTGAGGCGTGAAATGACCTGCCAATTATCCGCACGCTTTTCTTTGTAACCGGGACTTTTTCCATCCTCGCTCATCTGCCACTTAGTGCGGTAAAATTGCAGAACATCCTCAGCTGCACGATCAACTTTAAAATAATACACCACCGAAGGCAGACCATTTATGACCATCTTGTCGGCCACAAGTACAGGATTTAGCCACTTTGGGTTAGGGATTTCCACGGCGCCGCATATTTCAACAATAAAGATCGATGCAAACAGCAACGCACTCAAACTGGTTAAAAATAGATGAACTGGTTTATGTTTTCTACAATTCAAAATTGTTCTTCCCTGATTTCATTTCTTTGAAGGCTTAACATAATAAGAAACACCATCCTTTTCCTTTAGCTGCATACTATTATCCTTCAAATGCTCATAGGGGAGAAGATCCTCTGCCACATAGCCAAAATCTGGCATATTGGGGAGTTCCACCGTCCTGACAGGGAATATATCTACAACCTTCTGTATGCCATATAGAACTGTGTTGACGGTATCAGAAATCGGTGATAACAAAGAAGTAAGAATCAGCCCCCTGCTCTCCTGATTGGCCTGATCAGTTCCCCCTGCGTTCCAGTTGTTGGTAAGAACCGCAGCTTTTGTCTCGAACACCAGTGGTGTAGTGGAAGTATGCTTGGAAATTTTGTCCAGGGACTGTTCCGGCAGAATGTCATCAATCGACCGAATATGTAATTTTACATCACTGGTAAAGTATCCATTTGTATACATGGCATCAAATTTTGCCTTAACACCAACAAGATGTAACAAATCTCCAAAAAGGCTAAAAACATCATTTAAAAAAGTTATAACAAAATCAAAGACACCGCCAAGTGGGCCAGGAGTTTTATCTTCTCTTTGCCTACTCTCTGTGTCTATTGGCATGCCATCTTTGCCTATTGCTGTTCCCTTTCCTACAAATAACGAATCGCCTCGATGATCTTTCCAGTTTGGATTGAGTTTGAGGGGGGCAGCATTCTTTCCGTAAGTCTGTGCATTGGGGTTAGTGAAAAAATACCGTAATCCCTCAACACGTGTATCACTGAATGATTTTCGACCAACACTCTTATTATCATCCACCCCTGACATGATATGTTCATTCGGACCTGACCAGACTGTATACTCCCAAGCTTCGTATCTCGCCTGCTGTATTGCGGCATGTTTAATATCGATATATTTCCCCAGCAGAGGGATAATTAAAAAAAGTGGGACCAGCAAAAAAACAGCTGCAATAACAAACTCTGTTGCAGCTTGACCACCTTGTCCCAGACTGGGGATAAACGCAGACTTCAGAACTTTCACCGAAATACACCGAAGACATCCTGCAAAAATTGTATCACCTTTCTCAGCCCCGGAACGTCATCCTGGATATTGCCGGATAACCAGACAACGTGGTCTTGCATGGCCAGAGCCAATACCCGATCCAGATCGGTGGTGTTAACCAATCGTGCCTGCCAGAATGGGCTGAAAATATTCGATTTTTCTTGGTACCTGTCTTCTCGCAAAAAATAGCGGAGATCCTGGGGTCTTGAAAAATACACCTGCGATTTGGCAAGGACACCGATATGGTCAATGATTTTGTTGTCAGCATCATTGATGAGATCAAATTTGCCACTAAATTGTGGCCCTTTGTCGGTTATATCATGCATCTGCCTGGTGAGCCCAACAAGGAAGAAGGGTGATTTGAAAGGAATTACCGGTGGATCTTTGGGATCTTCCTTTGCCTTATCTATCGGCCTATCCCGATAGGCCTTCAAGCCGGAATATCCGTCGACCTGATTATCCTCAAGATCCGGCGATGCGAGCTCGACCATAATCATCCGCTCGCCTTTGCCTGCTTCACCATAAGCATAAGGTTCAAGTGTAAAAAGGCCTGGAGAATCAACGAAATCTACTGGGTTGAGCGCACCTCCCCCTACATCTTCGGCAGTGCTTTTGATTGCCTGAGAGACACCGCCCCCAAGAGGAATTCCCAACTCAACCTCATGTTTACCTTTGATATGTTCATGAACTGCGAGCTTCCCAAATCCCTCTTTAATATCAATATCATACCCAAATTTAAATCCTGGGCCCCCGAGAAGAGTGTCCAGTCCTGACCAAATATAGGTTTCATCCTTATATCGAATCTCAGAACCACCCTTACTGCGTACTCCAACCGACAATCCCATATTTAATGCATATTTCACCTTAAGGGGTTCTATGCCTATAGCACCATGAGGGTTTAGAACCAGTTCCAGTCCCAGAAACCAATCGCGATTTTTATAATCAACCTCCATACCAAGAAAATTTTTCACCCGAATAGGATCACCGCCACTGGTGAATGGATCCCTTGCTTGTCTGACAGTTGCAGCCAACCGGCTCATACCAGTATCATTTTTGCTTTTCTTTTTTTTCTTAGTCTTTTTACCTTCTTTTTTTTGATCAGCTAATTTTTGTTTATTTTCTTTTTTTTGATCCGCTATTTTCTGGTCATTTTGTTTCTTTTTATCTTCGGCCTGCTTTTCTTTTTCTTTAGTTTGATCATGTAGTTTCTTTGCAGCTTCCTTATCTCTATCTTCTTTCTCTTTGGCTTCCTTATCTTTACCCTTCAACTTATCTTCCTGAGCCTTATCGTCTTTTTTCTGTTTACTTTCCTGTTCTTGATCTTCTTTATGCTGTTCCGCTTCCTTCTTTAGATCATCTTTCTTCTGTTGCGCTTCCTTCTTCAGATCATCTTTTTTTTGTTGGTCTTCTTTCTTTTTATCTTCCTTTTTCTGTTTGTCTGCCTTCTTCTTCTCTTCCTTCTTCTTGGCTTTATTCTTTTTAGTATTTGGCGTACTGGTGCTGTACCGTTTCGTGTATCCTGACCAGTAGGATGGCATATGCATGGCAAGAGAAACAAGACCCAGATCGGAAACTTGAGCACCTGTCCTTTTTCGTTTAACTAAATCAGCTAAACTTAAATGAGTACCGTAGGTATTGTCTTCGAGACTTTTGAACATATTGGTAGTCACCAGCACCATGGTTGCGCCGTGATAAAGCTGCTGACTGATGCTGTAAACCTCATTGTTTATCGAAAGACCTGTGACTACAGGAGTCGATATTACATCCAGAACTTTCTCAATAGCCTCACCGATGCTCTCAATACCTTCCCCAGCCGATTCGAGAACTGAAACAAGACCGCTTATAATTCCCTCAATGACATCTCCTACCGTCACTACTAAAAACAACCAGCTTGTAGCAATCTCTATGGCGATGGCATAAGCTTGCAGATATTCACCAAGGGATTTAACTTCATCAACCATGGAGAGGATTCCTACCATCTGACCGATTGCCACTTCATTGGCAACCATTGCCCGGTTTGTATATGCAGAAAAATTTAGGGAACGGGCCTCTAGGGTTGAAGCACCGAATGCAGCAGCATCAGCAGCATTTTGCAGCTGCATTTTTTCACTGGTAACACGACCTGACTGGTAGAGAAAGATTGTCGCTACCAGAACTACACCCATCAGGGCCAGGACGAAGACAGAGGCCTGTCCCTGATGGTTTATAAATAGTCTTTTCTGTAACTTATGCGCGTTAAAGAAGAATTTCACAGATAAGGATTTTCCAAAAACTTTAAACTTTCATCGAGATGTCCTCACTGCCTTTCAGCTTAACAAGCATGCAGCTTTCTCCTCTGAACATTTAATTGTGCCGTTGTTTATTTTGCCTGGTCATCGACATACGTCTTGAGATTTTTATCTTCTTTGGCCGCGTTTTGGGCACCATCTGCAGCTGCACCTGCCGATGTCACTGAAGCAGCTGCTTTTCCTTCATCACCTGCAAGTGATTCACTCATGGCCGCAGTCTGATTACGTACAGTCTTACCAAAATAAGAAAAACCAGCTATTGCTGCGATGGCAATAAGAGCAACAATGATGATATATTCTGTCATCCCCTGTCCTGATTGATTCCGAAGGTGCTTGAAAAACCTCATGTTTTCTCCTCCATAGTCTATTGACTATGCCAATTCTTAATATTAACGCCTAACCTTATTTTTTTTTTGTTAAGCAAAAACTTTTCTGTCGTCGCCATCCAACGACAATCCTGTTGATCACAAAATCAGAACTATCATCCGCCAAAGAACTTGATAAAACAGGATTTCTTTATACCTCCTTCCACCATGCTGAATGTTATCAAAGGAGCAAGTTCGAAGTCAAATTTATTCTCATTTTCGGGAGTAAAACAGCAATCCGAACTCATTCTCACTGGAGATATGTCTCAGTAAATATTGATTTTCCAGAGAATTACATTGAAAACAATCCCCATAAGCCAATCGATGGTATTTTTGCTCGTGAGCAACTCGCCTTTACAGTAGCAAATTTTATCGATTCATTGGCCTGCAGAGCGGAAAGGATCTCGGTCTCTACAACCTGACTGCAGGTTGGTTTGCCATTACCGGTGTGGTTTAAGAATAATACCAATAACAGGCCGGCTCCTTCGGCCGTATGGTGAGCTTCTGTCAACAAAAAGGCAGGATAATTCAATGAAATAATGAACTTCGAGGGGATACAAGTGTTGTTTATCAGCTCAGATATGCTTTCTGATAAGCTCAAAGGAGATAGTTGAAGTAGTGACTGTGCTGCGGCCAAAGGTAAAAAAGAATACAAGCCACAGGAGTTGCAGTCCGAGGATGACAAAAGGATTCCATAAAACGTCAATGCCATCCAGGATCTCGGGATCGACATAGGGTGCAGCGTGAGCAAAATAAACAACACCAACAATGTACACCACACTTATCACTCCCATTTTCTGATAGGCGGAGATACTTCCAAAACCTCGAAAGTCCGCTCGCAGAGTTTCAGAGAAAATACGCCATAACTGTGTCAAGGATATGGTAAAAACCAAAGCGGGAGTAAAGAGACCTATAAGAAACAGGTAGCTGCCGATGAGCGCTCCAAGCGAATACAGTACACAGGTGACTGCCTGGATCGGGATTAATTTTTCACCGGCCAATTGGGCTTCATAAACAACTTTCTTTGTAGATCCGTAAAAGATAAAGTTTGCCCGGATAAAAACCCACTGCAAAAACTTGTTACACTCTTTAAGCGGCTTGCCATAGCAACAGCCATAACTGATACAGCCGAGTCTGCCCAGGCCTTCACCCAAGGTATAAGCAATTGCCATAGCAGCAAGCACCGGGATAAGCGGCAATTGATATTCATCCGAAAAAAGTATTTGGTTAGTGAGTTGAATTGACCAGGGAGCAAGAAGAATACCGATAAAGGATGCCCCGCCAATAGTGAAAGTATGACGCTTTTTCTCGACGAGTATTGCCATTAGTCTGGCCGCCGGAATACAACAGGCGAGAACAAGCAGAATAGCCAGCATGGTTCCGGGAATTGACAGACCCATTGCTCCAAGCAAAATGAGCAGAAGTGTCAGGGAGATCAACTGACTGGTAGCAATGAAAAAGCCGTAATAGGTAAGGTTTGATCCCGTCCAGTGATTATCTCCTCCTTTTCGCACCGGGACCACCGCCAGCATCTGCCAACGCTCGCCCGGTAAATGCTTAAAACCCCACCCAAGAAAATGTGCCAGAATAAATCCGAGGCCCGACAGGAAAAGCAAATCGTTCATTAAATTCCCTCTCTAAAAATGTTTGAATATACCTCATCAAATCAATGGTTTTGCAATTGATGAGCGTACTTGTACATCTGTTTCAACCAATGGTCTTTTGAAGCCGCTGGTAAATCTGCTTTCTACATCACAACGTTGTGAGTTTTTAACGAGATCATCGGCGAAAGCTATCCGGCCAGGCTCAAACACAAGAACCACTGTTGAACTGCCCGGACGAAAAAGAGACTTGGGACAGCCACGTTTCACCATTTGCCCCGGAAATACTTCCTGTGGAGTGTCATAACGCTCTTCACTGTAGCTTTGAACGATGTCGCCAATCATCAGGGCAACAATTTCCACCATCGCCACAAGACCTATTAAGGATCCTCCTTCAACATCCGTATCGATTATGGTCACCACCCTTCTGTTTTTTGAATACAGGGAGGCCATGCTGATAAGAGCGGATGGATTACAGGAATGATAACGGCCATCAACATTGTAGGCAGCGACCACCCTCCCGTTTACCGGCACATGGTTATAATGATATTTGTCGGGCGTGAGCCGAAATACAGCAAAATCTCCGCCGATAAAACGTGAACACCACAAACTTTCCGATCCCAGCAATTCCTCAAGGTCAAAGAATTTATCCTTGATAAAAAGTGTGGAGGTTTCAGCAAAAGTTCCTATCAACACCCTGGAATCTGCAGGAGAGACAACAGTACTCGATTTACTGATCATCGGTCGGGTTTCCCAATAACGAATCTGCCGCTCGAAAAACTTGCGGTGAGAATCGTAGAAATCGGGTGGCTCAACACACTCCTGCCAATACGCTCCTAACCGATTGAAAAGCTCCTTGCCGCAATTCTTCTTTCCTGGCATGTCATAATGAAAATAACCGAGAAGACTGGACATTTTACCGGAAACAAGAACCCTGAACATCGTGGGCGCACTTTCCCTGAGAGTGTTGTAAATGAACTGGATGGTTCGATCACCGATAGGTTTTTCGGTAATAACCTGCAGGGAATTTCTATCTATATACTGATGGATAAGAGTTGATGGATTCATTGCCGAGGCTCTCTTTCAGGTATTCCGTTCATGGTTGATGATGGCCAGGCCGATTTTGAGCATCTGCAGCAGGATTTCCGGCTCGGCGGTTTCCTGAATGATGGCATCCTGATGCCGGAGGATAAATTCAGCACCTGATATTTCCAGATCGGTTGAGGCCATGACCTGTCTATAGTGAGGGTCTTCCAGCCGCTCCAGACGTTTGCAGTCTTCAACAAAAACTGTTATCGATTCGGTGAGATGCTTTTGTTTCAGCCCGGTACGATAATATCGCTCAGAGGCAAAGTTAAATTCCTGGGCTGAAACATTCATAGGAGTTCGTTTTCGTGGCAATTCCACTTGAACGGCGCTCATTATTTTACCGTATGTCGAAGCTGTGCTGTCTGTAAGCCGCCTGCGGAGTGACTGAATGTTTGAGGCAAGACCTAATTGTTCGATAAAGTCGGCGCCGTCGGTTTCAAGTATGTGCAGGAGGGCGAGTTTGTAATCATCAACTTGTACTCTGACATATCCTTTATATCGCAGACTGTTGCGCTGGGAACGCACATGGGTAAGAATTTTTCTCAGCAGCCTGTTGCCGGTGTCGGCACGCACATAGAAGGTGGGGATACCGACGGCGCCGGCGAAGAATATCTGGCGCCGTTCACTCTCAATTGAAGGCTGATCCGGAATATCATGATGATGGACCTTTCCTTCCTTAATATATCGACAGGCGAGAGCCGTAACCAGATTCTGAATATTTACCGCTTCCGCCATATCTTCCTGTAAACTGTGAAACAATGAATAACTCCTGCCCTCAAATCCGGAATATCCGGAGGTGCCGAAAAGGCGCTGCCGGTACAGAAGATAGATGGACATTCTTGTATCGAATACACCCATTTCGGAAAGCTCGGACTTCAGACGCTCATGATTGCCGGGCATCCCATTCAATCCTGGACAGGTTTCAGTTGAAAGAAGGGTGACCAGATAGTCGATAAGTCGAAAATCCGGCACCAGGTCGCCCTTCAGCTGAAGCAGGTTGGCAAGAGTGCTGTCAAGCCAGCGAGGCCCAAAAGGAGTTATCGTTCTGCCGAAGAAACTGATATCGGCCTTTTTCTTCCATCTTCGCCAGATCATACGCAGATGGGTGTAATCGAGTTCATGGGGTAAAAAACCGAGTACCTTCTCCGGATGAAAGTCGGCAAAATCCAGCCGGTATGGGGATGCGCTATAGGTGTTGACAAACAGCGGCAAGAAATGTTCAACAATCTTAATGGCTAAATCACCAAAATACTTTTCGACCCCGGGGGTGAACATCGATTCACGGTCTGAGGCTAATGTGGTAAGAATCCGGCTCCCCAAGGAAACATGGGTCCCATTATTGGCAAGACAGGTGTTGGAAGTGTTGGGCAGGACGACGAGATTATTGGTTATTATTCCGGCATCTCTCAATTTCCCTATGGTATTGAGCTGGCTGCGGGAGAGGGTCTTATGACAGATCTCCATATAGCGATGCTTTTCCTCACCCTTATCCCATCCGGATAAACACGGGCTCATAAAGAGGTGGCGGTAGAAACCATCCGGTACTATTTCATTCAGCTGTTTTTGCCTGGAAGGTGCATGCGGTGCGCAGTAGAGAAGACATTTCTGCCCCGATTCCTCCAGCCCGAAAGTTTTATTGGCATACTGGATCAACAATTGGCTGAACAGCAGAGTTCTTGCTGTTTCTGCCGCAGCTAGATCGCCGATCCTGCCTTGTGCTGCAGTGGGTATATTGAAGCTGAGAATCTCCGGTGAGGTATTGTCACTCAGGAAATTATCCAATAAACTCTTACCGGTTTTAAACAGGACGGGCGAGAGTGTGTCGTCGACACTTATTACATTAGCAAGGGAAAGCTTGAGGAGGTAGCTGATCGGAAGCCGGAGGTGCGATTCACCTTTATAGACACAGCGAAATCTCTGCACATCGCTTCTCTGCCTGGGATGAAGGATGCTTTTATCTGCAAGAAAATCGCGGTCCAGCATTTTTCTGGTCCATGCTGTCAGGCGATATTCTGGGAAACGGATCCAGCTATTCTCCCAGACACCAGCATTATTTCCATAAAGAAAATCTTTCAGCGAATCGAGAAAGGCTGGTGGCAAATCTCCTCGTGCCGTACGCTTTGTGACATTTTTGAAATAATTGGAATTTAGGATAGTGGCTGCCAGATCGACATCCTGGTGCCCGCCTTCAACGGCCACCTGAAGTTCGTATTCCATTCCGACACTGGTATCTTCTCCGACAAAGGGCTGAATCCCGCGGACGTTTAAGGCACTCAGAAAGAGACTGACGTCTGCTTCGATATCGTAAACCGTTTCATGGAGGTGTATTTTTGTATTCATGCCGGGAGTTGTATCCCGAACATATTAGATTGATGCTAAAAGAATATGAGATTACGATTAAAAAACGTTTACCTTGTCTTGTGTTGTTGTGAGTCCTACAATTATAGAAAACATCGATTCAATACAATTTGTTATTGCAGTTCGAGAGAAATTTATATGACCGTATTTATTCTCTGCATCCTCTGGATTATCTGGTGCACCATACATTCCTTTCTGATTACCACCTCGGTTCTCGAATTTATTAAAATCCATGCATCCGGTCTGACTCGGTATTACCGTCTATTTTATAATGCATTCTCCCTGATCACCCTTATTCCACTTGTTGTTGCCACTCGGTTAGCAGAAGGACAGGTTATTATAAGCTGGGAAGGATACCTCGTTCCATTTCGCATTCTCTTTCTTGCAGCTGCTTTCATGTTGTTTAAAGGGGGAGCAAAAGAATATGACTTATCTTATTTTCTTGGAATCAAGCAATTGAAGACAGGCGAGCAACATCTTTTGTTAAATGACACTGAGGAATTTAGCGAAACAGGAGTTTTTGGTATCACCCGGCATCCCTGGTACTTCGGTTCCCTGCTCTTCCTTTGGTCGATCCTGCCTGCCTATCCACTGCCCGTTTTTCTTGCTGTCTGCATCCTGAGTATATATCTGGTGGTTGGAGCAATGCTTGAGGAGAGGAAAATTATTAGTCAATACGGTGTAAGTTATCAACGATATCAACAACACGTCTCAATGTTATTCCCCTGGAAATGGCTTATGAAGTTCTTTCGAAAATGAATCCGGCAAGCAGGAAAACTATGAATTGCATTCTCACCCTGGTCTCTTCTGATAATAAAAAACCATTATTAGAAAAGCATTTAAAAGCAGTTGAAAGATGCCTTTCCATTAAGAATACCGAAAGCCGGTGGCTGTCTCCGGACAAAGCGGCAGATTTACATTTAATGGATAAGCCTGTCGGTCCTGCACGTATACAATTGGAATCTTTACTGGCCGAAGATCGCATTGATTTTTTCGTCATTGCCAATATTCACAAAAGAAAAAAGAGGCTCCTGGTCGCTGATATGGATAATACCATGATCGAAGGCGAAACCTTGGATGAGCTTGCTGCCCAGTGCGGTCTAAAAGTACAGATCGCTCAAATTACTGAGCTTGCAATGCGAGGAGAGATCGATTTTAAAACTGCCTTGCAAAACAGGGTTGAGATGTTGAAGGATCTGTCGGAACGGGCTCTGCAAAAGACTCTTGCGGCCATACGGCCTATGCCGGGAGCTGAACTATTGATTTCTACAATGCGACGGCATGGTGCTAAATGCGTGTTGGTATCCGGTGGATTTACCTGTTTTACTAAACCCATAGCCGCAAAACTTGGCTTTCATGCCAATCATGGCAATACCCTGGAAATCAGGGACGGCCGGCTGACCGGAAGAGTATACGATCCCATCTTAGATCATCAAGCCAAACTCTCTTTTCTTCAGCACTACCAGGCAGCTTCCGGTCTGGATTCCACCGATATTCTTGCCATAGGCGACGGCGCCAATGATTTAGCCATGATACAAGCAGCAGGTCTTGGGGTAGGATATCATCCCAAACCTTATTTGAAAGAGCA
>JBARUR010000431.1:0-1935 GCA_049645845.1 Desulforhopalus sp.
CGCAGCAATCTTCCCTCGTTCGAGTATATGGTCTGGTTGGCAATTCTTTCATTTGACGAATCGGTTCAATAAAACATCTTCGACATTCCGTCGCGAATCTATGACAGATAACACAAAAACGGTTGTAGCTGATATTCGGTAAATAATGCGCCAGGGATGCAATATTATTTCGCGATAGATATGTATTCCTTGATCTTTCAACTCCGGTACAATCCTGGCACGATCAGACAGGGTGTACAAGTCAAAAGCTTTTTGTTTAATCTTACACGGGAAGTCGATGTTTCGCTAGAGGCAGCGACCGACTACCAAACCATGCTCCAACAGCTGCAGGCCGACGATTTACCCCGTTTCGAAGCCCGGTTCAAAGAGTTGCTGAACGAAAACACAATAAGGGAGGTGGCCAATTTCCAGTCACAGCTGGCCCGGGAACAGGAAACCATCAAGGAGCGTATCGGCCGCATCAATGAGTCGCTCACCCGAATCGATTATAATCCGGGACGATATATAGTGCTGGAGGCGACACCGGTCATAGATGCCGACGTCCGCCTCTTCCGGGAGGAGCTGCGGGCTTGCACCGAAGGCAGCCTTACCGGCTCGGACGATGCTCAGTATTCGGAAGTAAAATTTCTCCAGGTACGCCGGATCATCGAACGATTTCGAGGTCGTGAAGGGCGGTCGGAGCTGGATCGACGCTGGATCGACGCTGGACGACCAAGGTGACGGATGTACGCAATTGGTTTTCTTTTGCTGCCAGTGAGCGGTGGCGGGAGGATGACAGCGAGTTTGAACATTACGCCGATTCGGGCGGCAAGTAGGGGGGCCAGAAGGAGAAGCTTGCCTACACCGTACTGGCCGCAAGCCTTGCATATCAATTTGGCCTGGAGTGGGGCGCGGTGCGCTCGCGTTCCTTCCGCTTCGTGGTGATAGACGAGGCCTTTGGTCGTGGTTCGGATGAATCCGCTCAATATGGACTGCAGCTCTTTGCTCAGCTCAATCTGCAGCTGCTTATCGTTACTCCCCTGCAGAAGATTCATGTCATTGAACCTTTCGTCTCAGGCGTTGGTTTTGTCCATAATGCCGACGGCCAGACTTCCAGTCTGCGCAATCTCACCATAGAGGAATATCGTAAAGAAACCTGTTATCAGTTTTAATTTTTAACGAAAAGATATATGCCAACAATAAAACTGACAGCACCAGTAATGTAGAGAGTCATTACCTTATCAGTATCCGAACCTGTAACAGCCTGTGTTATTTGCGAACCAACAGAACCAGATAATTGATATCCCCATAGCGCAAGCCCAGCACCTACGACAATAAGGATAATGCTAACTACTTTCATTGTGCTTCCTGAACCCATTGCCATATTAAGCTCCTGTCGTTGAATAAAATGTAATGAAATGTTTGCAATATTACTGCTAACAATAACTCAACAGATAATCTTTACATCTCTCCTCAAATCGCCCACACCCAAAATATAAGGTAATCTTCCAGAATCCTCTTAAAAATTAACAGAGCATCATAACTCCCAAGTTTTTATTTGCAGAATCCAAAGATCACCAGCAATCCATTGCTCTCTTTCTTTACGCAATTTAGTTTTCTCCTCTACCAGTACCGTCCAGCCGGCAGCAGTTGCAGTGTTACGAATATAATCGCGGGAATAGGCAAATCTGCCGGTACTGCGCAGCTGAAAGCCTGGAGAATCCAGACTTTCCGTAGAAAAGCAGAAAATTGCCTCGGGCCGGGCGACGGCGCGCAGGGCTATGAAAATCTCGTTCAGTGCACCAACGTAGATAAATACATCGGTGGCGAGGAAAAAATCATAGGTTTCAGTGGTTGTCTTTAAATAATGGATGATGTTGTTCTGATACAGATTATTGTAACAGCCTTTTTCTTTTGCCTGCAAAAGCATGTTGGCGGAAAGATCCACCCCATCAA
>JBARUR010000432.1:0-5005 GCA_049645845.1 Desulforhopalus sp.
AAAACCAAATTTGACCATATCGGGGGATGGGCAAAAATAACCCTCTCCCAAATTCCCACGCTACCCCTTGAATGCATGCTCTGGTCTAAGACCCCGGTGGTGACCTGAGTACTCACCTAAGCGCTCCCAGGTCTGCTGCCTTCCGGAATCCAGAGGCCGTCGGTTTTCACTTCCAATACGTCGGAACCTATCAAATTAGACCACGGTCATAGATTTATCAGGGCTCAATACAGAGCCTGCATTCTTGATCCATCTGGCTTCCGACTCCGTTACCGAGTTTATCCACAGACTTCACTACTGACCTGCTGGTTAGGCTTTGGTCAGGTGGGACTTGTACTTATTGCTGATACGCATCCACTGGCTAGTGTCATGTCATCCTTGATATGTCGTAAATAAAATCTATTATTTGTTCATACTCAACCCAGGAGGTTCAATTATGAACAAATACATTGTGACACTCACCAAAGAAGAGCGCGAACTTCTGGGTGACCTTGCGTCAAAAGGGGAGCACAAATCACAAAAAATTCTCAATGCTTTGATTTTGCTTGGTTGCGATGCTGGTGATTTTCAGGTCAACCGTTTAAAGAATGAAGAGATTGCGAAGGTCCTGAATATCAGCATGAAAAAAATTGACCGAGTAAAGAAACGGTTTGTTGAGGAGGGTTTTGATATAGCACTCGATAAAAGAAAAGCAGATCGAATATATACAAAAAAGGCTGACGGAGACTTCGAAGCTCGTATAATTGCATTGAGTTGCGGAGATCCTCCAGAGGGATTTTCCCGATGGTCTCTAAGATTACTGGCCGATAAAGCAGTTGAACTTGAATACATAGACAGCATTTCCCATGAATCAATTCGACGTATTTTAAAAAAACCGAACTCAAACCTTGGCAGCAAAAAGGGTGGTTGATTCCACCGAAACACAATGGCAGTTTTGTTGCCAATATGCAAAAGGTGCTGGATGTTTACAAGCGACCTCATGACCCTCTCCATCCTGTAGTATGCATGGACGAGTCGCCAAAACAATTGAGCGGGGAAACAAAAGTTCCGATTCCAGCGTCAAAAGGACAACCGGAAAAGCACGATTACGAGTACATCCGCCATGGTGTTTGCAATTTTTATCGCCAGCGAACCACTGGCTGGAAAGCGTATGGTGACGATCACCGAAAGAAAGGCTAAGCGGGATTGGGCATTTTTCCTGGAAGAGATAGCTGAGAAATACAAAAAAGCAGAAAAAATAACTCTGGTGATGGATAATCTGAACACTCATGAACCAGGTTCTCTTTATGAAAGTTTTTCACCGGCAAAAGCAAAAGCGCTGTGGGACCGATTCGAATTTGTGTACACCCCTGAAAAATGGGAGCGGGCTCAATATGGCTGAGATAGAATTGAACGTCCTCAGAGGTCAATGTCTGAACAGCAGAATCGACAACATCGAAGAAGTTAGAAAAGAAGTAAGTGCGCGGCAGGAACATAGAAACAATAAAAATGCTAAAGTGAATTGGCATTTTACTACTGACAACGCTCGGATAAAATTACTGCGTCTTTATCCGACACATGAGAGTTGACGAGACACCAGCAATAATCAATTTCTTCAGGATGAACCTGATTTCCGAGGTTGTGGATTTATCTCGGCACAACTGGAAACATTTAGAGTTTTACGATACTCCACTTGCCTCTATGTTTTTTGGGAAATACTCTTTGATTTCACCAAGTACAAAAAGCTCCATTTCTGGCATGGTTTTGTGCGAAGAACGAATTTAAAACGATCAAGGAAAAAGGTTAATTTGCTTATATCAAAACATATTTAACCTTGCAAAAAGATATCGTTACCAATAATCAATGCTGATTGCATGATAGATATAAGAGAACACCATGTGTAAAGGTTAGCTTCTAGATGAGCCTGTAGAAAAAGGTAAAAAGACTCGGAAAAACTGATAGTTAACGGTATATTGTTGTCTGGAACCAGTAGTTTGACCACTTAACCATTACAAAAGTGGGGGAAGCAGTGGCAAAATATAAGCCGTGCTCCTATGCGCAAGGTCAGTTTATTCCCGTTTTCTTCAACGAACAGATCCAGGAAGGCACTTTTGAGTACTCGCAGAGCTATCTTGTTGACAAGGAACTGGATCTGTCGATCTTTGACAAAAAATTTAACAACGATGAGACCGGCGCCCCAGCCTATGATCCTCACATCCTGCTAAAAGTAGTTCTGTTTGCCTATTCCCGTGGGATAACTTCAAGTCGGGCGATTGGCCGTTGTTGTGTGAAGAGAATGTCCTTTTCATGGCTCTTTCTGTAAACAGCAGGCCTCATTTTACCACCATTGCATATTTCATTTCATCTATGGACCAACAGATCGTCCATCTCTTGCTTGAAGTTTTGCTGGTTTGTGATCAGCAACGCGGATTTCGAGAGAAAGGTTCAGAAGATGGAGCAGGCAATCAGGCAGATGCTTGCTAAACACAAAGCCCAGTATGACTCTTTGATTAGAGCCCGAAGTTATAGATAAAGAGGAGAAATATCTTTCCAAGCTGAAGAAACAGGCGGCCAAGGTCAAGAAATGGCTGAAGGATAACGACGATAGAACAGGTTCCAGCGGTAAAGTAATAAAGAGCAATATTACCGATAAAGAATCGGCTAAGATGAAGACCTCCAAAGGAGTAATCCTGGGCTATGTTGGCGTCACTTCTGTTGATAAAAACACCAGGTTATTGTCGTTGGTCAAGGCCAGGAGAATAATCTTCTGATACCCATGGTTGAAGGTATTCGAAAGAATTTTTCTGAAATTGGCTGTGATACAGACGTGCTCTCTAAGGCACAGGTGACCGTTGACAGCGGCTATCATTCTGAGAAAAACATGGAGTACATCTTTACAGAGAATATTGATGGCTATATTGCTGATACACGGTTTCGATCACGTGACCCACGTTTTGTAACGTATGATCGTTTCAAAGATAGGAAACGGCGGGATGTTCCTCCTGGAAAGAATCGTAAAAAGCTTTTCGCACCAGCTGATTTTACCTTTGCTGATGACTTCAGTTACTGCCTTTGTCCGGCCGGGAAAAATCTCTGCCGCAGCGGCTGCAATGTAAAAGCGAAAGACCTCCAGGCATATAAATTTAAAGGACCCAAACAGTATTGTGTCCCGTGTAAAACTTCGACGGGAGTGTCTTCGTTATCCTGAGAGGACAGAGAGCCGACAGGTCGCCTACTTTACCGGCAAGAATGCAAGAGGCAAGCAGCGGTTTACCGATAAAATGAAGCGCAAGATCGATTCGGCAATCGAAAGAGCAATCTATAGCATGAGACTGGCAGTAGGTGAACCTCCCTTTGCCCATATATGATCAGTTCTCAGGTTTGATAATTTCACGCTGAGAGGAAAACGGAAGGTAAATACTCAATGGAACCTGTTCTGTATTGTCCACAATCTGAAAAAGGTCCACTCACATGGAGTTGGATTTGCGTAAAGAGTGACATGTTGAGGCAGGATAATACGTTAACTAGTCGATGCTGATAAGTAAACTATCCTGCTGAATAGACAAGATAATTTGCCGAAAATGTGTTATGTAAAATACAAGATAACGGACGTTAACCGCTCATTTTTCTTGCATTTTTTACCATGAAACCGAAAATCTGCTCCGCAGCAGAATAAGCAGGCGAATTTATTTAGGGCAGAACAGGTCAGCATGATAAATTCATCCCATTCCTTGGTTAAGTTGGCCAAGGTGGTGGATTGGAAAAAGCTCGATAAAACCTTCGGATCGACCTTCTGTCCGGAAAATGGAAGACCTGCCCACAGCACCCGCTTGATGGTGGCCTTGCACTGCCTCAAGTACACCTTCGATCTCAGTGACGATGATGTGCTCCTCGGCTGGGTGGAGAATCCATATTGGCAGTACTTTAGCGGGATGAAGTACTTCGAGCACAAGGTGCCGATTCATCCTTACAGTATGACACCCGGTGGCGTAAAAGAATCGGCGACGCAGGCGCAGAAGAGTTGTTGAAACAGACCATCGAAGCGGGTTTAAAACTGAAAGCAGTTAAGGCAACCCAGCTGAAAAGGGTGAATGTCGACACCACGGTGCAGGAAAAGGACATTCGTTATCCAACAGATGCCAGATTGTATGATCGTGCCAGGGAACGGTTGGTCAAGGAGGCAAAGAAGAGGGACATTGATCTACGCCAGAGTTACAATCGCCTGTCAAGAAATCTGGTACACAAGCAGAGTAGATATGCCCATGCCCGGCAGATGAATCGGGCCAGAAGTTGTACTCGAAAACTAAGAACATATCTGGGGCGGGTTATTCGAGACATTGAGCGAAAATGTCCGTCTCCTGAGGGGGAACTTCAATCTCTGCTGGTAACTGCCAACCGTATCTTCAACCAGCGGCGGCGGGATAAAAACAAGGTGTACAGTGTACATGAACCAACCGTGGAGTGCATAAGCAAAGGAAAAGCCCATAAACGATACGAGTTCGGAGCCAAGGTAAGTGTTGCCACCACAAGTCGCGGCGGTTGGTTCGTAGGTGCGCAGGTTTTCCATGGCAATCTGTACGATGGACATCCCCTGGCAAAAACGCTTGAGCAGGTGACAAAACTGGTAAAATCACCAGGGCAGGTTTTCGTTGATCGCGGCTATCGTGGCCATGACTATGCTGGTATGAACTTCAGGAAGTTGATGAAGTTCATCGAAGGTTTTTTGTGTCAGCTTTTTCCTGGTTCTGAGAATATTTTTTTACATCCCTCTTCGATTTTTTGGAAAAATTGGCGATGAAAGAAGGTTTTCAGCCTTAGAAAATGGCTTATTCTACAGACTCGATATTAAAAAAACAAACCGAGTCTTATAACTCCTCTGCATTGCTACACAATAAATGAGCGAAAGTCTTTCCGTAAAATAACTAACAATTTAACTAGACGACCGGTCTAGTATATGTTACATTTCGTTTCATGAATAAAGATACCAAAGAAACGCGTCAGCACATTTTAGATACCGGCTATAAGC
>JBARUR010000433.1:0-2731 GCA_049645845.1 Desulforhopalus sp.
GCAATTCATTGAGCCTTGATAAGGCAACCCACTTTAACCACCTGAAGTCGATGTCATTATTCTGGTCAATTTCATTTTTAATTAGTATATCACTGTCTCCCGAACCAACAATTAAAAACTCAATACACCCATTAAGTTTTCCCTCACGCTTTGCAGTCGTAACATCTTGAATTATTCGTAATAGTGGGAGCACCTTGAAATCTTTATCAATGCGGCCAATCCACATGAACCGTTTAGGGCGCGATGAAGACGATTTAACTTTTCCTTCAAATTGAACATCTACGGGAATGGGATATATTAAATCATCAATTTCAATATAGTGTCCTTTATTGTGACCCACATCAGCGTACATCCCGACCTCATCGGTAAAGATAATCGCACGACCATAAAGTAATGACTCCAAGGTTTTATTCGCCAATTTTCTCAGCGGAAGAGTAACAACTCTATACGTCAGGGAAATGTTCATCTGATTGGTAAATGCACCATTAAAAGAACGACTTCCCATCGCCCACACGAGGACATGGCGGACCTTGATTCTACTACTTTCACTGAGAACCAATGCCAGTCGATACATTTCAGACGTCGGCAAAAGTGCCAAATCATATTTACCACTAAGACTTTCGTTAAAAAAATCACTTTCCGTAACATCGTGCCCCTGTTTTGTTAGCCATTTACTCGCACTGTGAAGCACTACATTAGTTCCGCCTCGCTGCGGTTGCAGAAATACAAGAACGTTCATATTGCATCCAACTTTAATTTTAAACCACTCTTGTCCCAAACAGCATTTAAACAGACCACCTCTCGTTGAAGTGTTGTGTAAAATTTTAAAGCCAATAAAGATTGCACAGCAACCAGCAAAGAGTTCGTAACTGCCATGCTAATTCCTTGCTCGAAATATATGGCAGTCTTGAAATGGTGGAAAAGCGGAGGCTTCCGAGACATCACTTTTTATAGATAAATGGCAACGAGATTATTCGGCTCACCGGGCATAAAGAGTAGTGTCCTCACTCTTTACGCTGTGGCGCAGTCAAGGAACGTGACGAAATCGTCTTAGTCAACAACCAGGTTTATCTCTCGTAAGCGCAATAAGATCAACTATCAAATTCCAATTGTATCCCATTTGGGACAGATTGAATTTAAATTTATATATATACAAATCATCCACTATCGCGCAGCATGCCTACCCGTTAATAACAATAGTTTTAGAACTAAAACTACATGATGCATCAGTGAAGATAAAGTTATGCGTCTGGAGTGTATCTTCACCGCCTTCAGCAATCTTAAGCACTTCTTCACGATAAACCTGCCTTGGGGAATGAGATACGGTGTTTGCAACGTATCCTGCATTCCAAAATATCTCGAAGGTCTCAAGAAGATTGGGATTAACCTTAATGCCTAAGGGTTGATGTTCGTGAACACAGACCTCTACCAGCCACAACGGCCTTGGAACTTGACTCAGCAATTTTGTCGCCCCTCTCAAGGCATCAAATTCAGCTCCTTCTATATCCATAATAACCAAGACTCTTTTGCAAGCGAGCCTATCAGCAAGGACTAGATCCAATGTACTGCATGGCACTAATCTGGCGTTATTTTCTGCAGTACCAGCCCAACCGCTTATGAGAGATGCTCCAGTGTTATCACCATATATTTTCACAATACTTGGTGCGATTGAAAGAGCTAGAGGAAATATTTCAATCCCGCTATCCCAACCGTTCGCAAGCACATTCTTCATCAAATACTGAAGATTTAATGGCATCGGTTCAAATGCAAATGTTTCAACATTTGATGCACGAAGCATGCAGGAATAGTACCCCACATTAGCACCTACATTCACAAACGCATCTATATTCGGAATTATCGATTGAACTAACTGTGTCTCTTCTGGCTCGAACTCGCCCCGCTGCATGGATTCGTTTCCAATAAATTTAAATCCCAATTGTATAGTTTGAGGTTCCTTCCTTAAATCGCGAGAATCACGTATATCTCTGTAAGATTTTGCCAAAAATGGCAGTCGGGAAATCAAGCTTCTTAGTCGTCGACGTAGTGTTTTAGCTAACATTAATTTACCTTTCCGTAGTGGCTAGTAAATACTGGCACCAAATAATTTCATAAAAAAAGCAGGATAATAGGAAAAAACAATACCCTAAATTTTGATTTTTCAGTTTATGTATAAAGTAACCTAGAATTCAAAGGAATCACACCCTAGTTCAAGGAAGTACTATGAAGTATTGCAAGGCCACATAATTTAACACTTTAAGTCATTAGATATATAGAGCTCAATCACTTACATTTTTTCAATAAACTTACAAATAGCTATAATAATCCCCTTCGAGATTATTCTGAAAAATATATACTCACTTCATTTCGGACTTTAAAAAATAAACCATTGCGAACCAATATAAACTGTAATTTATAGCGTAGGCCATGGGAACACCAACTAGTCCAAACAATCCAACCAGAAACCAACTAAGCAGATAAAAAAGCAGTGAAAACAATATCTCGTTAATGATATACAGCTTTACCATCGATCTGGCGATCATTATGTAGGCTAGCACCCATGAACCGATCTTGATGACATCACCCGTTAATTGCCACGGAAAAAGTTCACGCATGGGGTAGAAATCTTCAGTGAACAAGACTCGAATGATGAAATCCCTGAGCAAGAAAATAGCTATCGCTCCAGTTATAACAATGGGCATAACAAAACGGTAAACCTTTAGAATTTCAGCTT
>JBARUR010000434.1:0-5033 GCA_049645845.1 Desulforhopalus sp.
CGCTCTCCAGATGGCCGGAAAAATGATTGACTGAGGATACACCTGTCGGAATTATCGGCGTAATTTTCATAGAATGAAAAAAATACCTTTCTGCTTGGCAGCATAGTGAGACTGCCGATTGCAGTCCCGTGCAAGTGCACTTGCAGGATGCTTGTCATGAGTTGTCCTCTTCATCCAGCTGCCAACGCCGCTCATCCTCTTCCTGCCCGTAGAGCAGAGCCCGAAACTGTGGCAACAATTGCCTGGGGACAAGAACCAGCTCCTGATCCAATACACGGGCCATTTCCAACACTGTGGATATCCGTGGATCTGTCGCCCCTTGCTCAATCTTCGATACATGACTTTGAGGAAGACCAATTTTTTGTCCCATCTCTGCCTGCTTGAGACCATTAGCCAGTCGTATTGATTTGAGTTGCTCGATAATTGATTGCATAGATATATGCTAAAACATATTTTGCGATTCGCAAATATATTTTTACATATAAATTACAGGGTAGTCTCGAATGTGGGTGCATGACCTGGAGATGGGAGGGTTTGGAACCGCCGATTACTAACTTACAACTGGACACCAGGCAGTTCTTTTGCAATCTCTAAAAACCGCTGACAATGAGTTTTTATCTCACCCAGCAGGTCCTGGCCAAACGCATGTTCCTCGCCGATCGAGAGGCCTGACAGATCAATAGTATCGGCAGCCTTAATCATCAAATTGCAAAGAGACTGCAGAGTCGTTGCCACCTGCCTCTGCGGCAATTGACATTCATCGCACATATCGGCCAGCTGGTAAGCATGGATTGCGTTAAACTCAAAAGTGTCGCCAACCGCCATAGCCAGATCTCGATCATATCGGTTGCCATATATTTCAACATTCACCAGATCATAGGCCGGCGCGACATCGATTCCATTCCGGCTTACATAAAATGAAATATTTTTCCCATGGGCATCGCTGTTCCCGATTAACAACTGAAACAGAACCCAATGTAATAGGTCACGGATTGCGAGCGCCGGAATCCGGCAAAGCTTACATGCAGCAAACAGGGCAGGAAGACTTGCTCCGGTCCTGATCTTAGCTCCTTCACCTGATTTCCCGAAAGGGCGTTCATATTTGTAGGTCGGTGGCAAATCCAGCATCTGGCAACCATCAATCAGATGCAACCGCTCTACCCGCCTACCTGACCACCGTCGATCAAATCTTTCAACTACCAAGACCGGCTCGCCATACCTTGCCAAAGTGACGGGAGCTACCGGCAGTTTTGCCATACGGGCAAGTTCCATACAGATAAACTCGTTTACAACCAGATGCGTATCAGCCTTTGTCCCAAACTTGAGGATATGGGTTGACGCCAAATCTCCCTCACCAAACCCCATTTCTCCATCTGGCCTGATTAAGACCGGTAATTTTTCCTGGACACCAGCCACAGACAATCTTGGCGTTCCGTCCCAAGTTGCGATGGAGAGTTGTTGACGTCTGGCCAGCCTGTCCTGCAACTCCTCGATGCTGACCGATCGAAAAGAAGTGGGCATTTCCCTTGCCTTTCCACCATCTTGACGGAAAGTCAAAGCACCGGTCGTTTCGACACCAATGGAAGCTATCAGACCAAAAATATTGCTTTTTGATATCTGGCGATCAACCGATAACTCTTCCAACCATCTCCCCTCCGGCAAAAGATTGGCTAAAAATCTTTTAATAGACTCCGACTTACATACTCCTGGTTTCAGATGGGGAGAAATCGCGAAACCTGACTTCTCCAGCCATTCCGGATCATACAGCAGACTAAATTTATCATCATGACCGTCGAAAGTTATTGAACCTAATCGCCTTTGATCGCTATATACGGCAAGTTGTTCCGTCATTTCTCATCCCACGGTTCTACTTTCAAAACTATTCCCAGCATCCGGCAGACCTTTAAAACGCTGGATAGCTGTACATCTCCCATAGCTTTTTCGATCTTGGTCAATGTATCCACCGCTACACCACAGAATGCTGCCGTCTCGTGCATACCCATTCCTGCCTGTGTCCGTCTGGCCCGAACGAATTCACCGAGTTGTTTGGCCTCCAAAGGCCCTTGCTGAATTGGTGTTGGTAATGGTTTTACTTTTTTGGCCATAACTCCTCCGATAGCAAACATTAAATACTACTTTAATAGTATTTATCTGCCGAAGAAGTTCATGTCAATCTAAAATACTGCTGAGCCAGTATCAAATATAAAAAACGTTTGGACACACATAAGATACTGCCATAGTAGTATCTTATGTGTTGAATTCGTCATGGCACGTAAACCTTGCATGAATTTGAAAATGGTATTTTTTATTACTACAATAATTAGATGGAAATGGATCTGGATTGCGGGAGTGGAAGCTACGAATTGTGGTGAAGCATGCCGCGGGGCCGTGGATATATTGGATTATCTGCCAAACTTACCAACAATTTCTGTCCAAGGCTGCGTAGGGGCGGGTTCTAAACCCGCCCTTTATATCCAGGCAAGTTGACATCTTCTATTTTTGCGGAGAAACCGGGCATAATCCAACAGTTCCCAGGTTTCTATTGTTGCATATCGACCAGCATCATTGATACTGTCTTTATCAGTTCCGGAAGTTTTTCATCACATACATTAAAAATTGCATCGACATTAACATCGAAATATTGGTGAGTGATGATATCACGAAGTCCCTTCACCTTTTTCCATTCAATTTCAGGGTACCCAGATAGAAGTTCGCCATTTGTAACTTTGTCGAGATTCTTCAAACTTTCGCCGATCGTAATCAACAGCATACAAATAGAATCAAACTTCTCCATGCCTGCGGGTGTGTTAGTAAAATCATCAACGGACTCTACAGGTTCAAAGCGCATCCTGATTGTTTCTGCACTTCTTAGAACCTGGTCAAGAATGTGACATGCAAGCTCTTTGTCATACATAGACAGCATCCCTGTCTATACATTTTTTCAAGAAAAAATCCATTGATGGGCGGTAACTCACTACATCCACAGATAGATGCAAGATATCTTCAAGATCTTGCTTGATCCCTATTATATTGAACAGGTCTTGCTTAGTTAATCTGACTACTACATCAACATCACTCCCCTGATGAGCCTCGTCTCTGGCATAAGAACCAAAAACACCCAGAAGTTCTATGCCGTACTCTTGCTGATGTGCAGCTTTGAATTTTTTTAATTCCATTAAGAGTTGTGTTTCATTCATAGACACCTCCCTTCCCAATGCAGACCATAGTTAAAGCCCGTCCAGTAACGGGCTCTAACTCTCGGAGTCTCATACTTCGCTTACCGGTTGCTTTCAAAAATTTTTTCCTCGGAGGTATGCGCAGGCTCCGAATTGTATGCCTGTGGTAAAATTTATCGAGCGCCTCAATGTACGAACGTACAATCTTTTCATTATTATAGCCATTTTCTTTCCTTTTCCCAATACTGAATCAGGTGTGGCTTAAAGTTGGCATCGTAAAACCCTTTTTACGTTAATTTGATCGAACATTAACCGATCGGTTAATGTCAGTTGACTCTCTTGGAATGTAACTGTACGGTCATCAGGAGGTTGTTCCGCTATGTCAAATATGAATATCCGTATCTTGTTCAATTTGAATGATGGGGACATCGGGAGATGAGCAATTAACGTTCATACAACAACTTCCCAACCCGCTCAATATGCAATACCAGTTCCGGCTCGGTAATCTGTTCAAAATGCACTATGTCGAAATAATACGGCAGGCGGGATTCTTCGTTCAAAATATCGGAAAGGCGGCTAACACATGAGTGCTGAATATTTTCTCCTTTTATGGCTATATCCACATCAGAGCCGGATTTGTAATTGCCTTTGGCACGCGAGCCAAACAAAACCGCCTCGTCGATTTCCGGAAAAAGGTTGAATGCCTTGCATATTTCTTCTATGTCCTGTTGCGAAAGACCATACTTCATTGCTCGGCCTTTTTGCTAAAATCCTGAAAAAGTTGAGAAAGAGCCGGGAAATAGGCATTCCGTATCTTTTCTTCCACTGCAATGGCGATCTTTTCTTCATAGGTGTGCACAGTGAGATTGCGGTCCTGCAAGGCTTCCAGCCAAGTATGACCATCAACAATCAGACCGGCCTGAAACGCCTGCTTCACCGAGTCTCTTGGACTCATCACCCTGAATCCTTCCTCTTCCAGAAAGTCTTTCAATACTTTCCAGGCCAGTTCAAACGTCATTTCAAAAAATTGAATCAGCCCGGCCCGCTCTGCATCTGAAGGATCTTCAATGGCGATAGTTTGCTCAAGCAAGGCATAGGCCTTTTTATAATGCGCAAACCGTTGCTTCCAACGGATATCCATATTTTTATCGTCCATCTGCTTTGTTCCCGTGTTCGTTTTGGTTTCATGGTAAAAGATCCTTAGCCCAGACCGGCAAAGGAGATACCAGTTTCTTGCAGTTGCCTGATTTGAGCACGACAATCTGGCGGAAGGGATCATTTCTTAAAGAATTATCAAGTAACCTGGCTTCATCCACTAGTGTCAGGGCGGTCTTGATATGTTTCAATGTTCGGGGAAGCCGGGCATATATTTTTTTTATAGGAACGTCATGTCCTCCCTCCGACACCCGCTGTTTAACCCGGGCTTCATTGAGTGTAGAGATAGATAAATTCATAAAAATCAGGATGATCGTATAGCCATGGGCTTTTGCCTGGGCAATAAAATCTATTTTCGATTCATGTGAAAAAACAGTCTCAAAACAAAAAGATACTCCTTTAGCCACAAATGTGACTCTGTGCTTCAATGTTAGTTCTGGTGTATCGGTATGTCAACGGAATCAGAGTTTCATGGTCGATCAATTATTTTTGGCATTTTGGGCAGAAATAACTGGCTCTCCCACCGAGTTTTTGTTTCTCAATTTTAGTGGAACATCGGGTGCAGGGCATTCCTTCCCTGCCATAAACCTTAAAGTTTATCTGGAAATATCCCTTCTCCTGGCTGGCATTGAGAAAGTCACTGATGGATGATCCGCCGCATTCGATTGCATGGGCAAGGACATTGCGTATTTCTATAACCAG
>JBARUR010000435.1:0-22097 GCA_049645845.1 Desulforhopalus sp.
TACCCCGGCCTTGCCCAGGGAGCAGCCGAAGTTGCCAGTCCCCAGCTGCGTAACCAGGGCACACTTGGGGGAAATCTCTGCCAAAAGCCGCGCTGCTGGTATTATCGAGGCGAATTTCATTGCCTGCGCAAGGGAGGCGACATCTGTTTTGCCATGAACGGGGAAAATCAGTTTCATGCCATTTACGGTCATGACCATATCTGCGCGATCACTCATCCGTCGGATACAGCACCGAACCTGGTGGCTCTTGGCGCCACGGTCAAAGTGATTGGTCCGAAGGGCGAAAGAACCATAAAGGTTGAAGAACTCCATGTGCTTCCGGTTGATGATGTTCAGGCGGATACGGTTCTTAAACAGGATGAGATCATAACTCATATCTCCGTTCCACCGCCTCCTGCCGGCCTGTATTCCTCGTATCGAAAAGTCCGGGCCCGCAGATCCTGGGATTTTGCTCTTGCCGGTGTTGCTCTCGCCCTCGTTGTAAAGGACGACAAGGTATCACAGGCAAATGTCATACTCTCCGGAGCAGCCCCCGTTCCCTGGCGAAGTACCGAGGCGGAAAAAGTTATTAAAGGTAAAAAGTTAACCGCCGATATTATTGACCAGGCGGCCCGGGCGGCGGTAGCCTCAGCGACTCCGCTTAATAAGAATGGCTACAAAGTGGATATGTTTCGCGGCGTTCTTACAGAAGAACTCCAATTGGTTAAAATGTAATATAAAAACAGGTACCCAGAAACCTGGTAGAAATGTATGTTTTTACTGGCGGGGACATGGACATGCCCCTTTGCTATGGTTATAATCGGCTGGCGATGCAAGCGTAAAAACAACATTTACAGGCAGTTTCAGGAAGTTTCACTCATAATTCGAGAATCGTATGTTTGAATGGATCACAAATCCGGAGGCGTGGGTTGCTTTAACGACGCTCATTGCTTTAGAGATTGTACTCGGTATTGATAATATCATATTTATCTCCATTCTCGTCAGTAAACTTCCTGAACACCAGCGAGCCAAAGGACGAACGATTGGCCTGGGGTTGGCAATGGTCTCGCGGCTCGTGCTGCTTTTCAGTATCGTCTGGGTCATGGGACTCGTCGAGCCCTGGTTTTCCCTTTTTGGAAATGATTTTTCCGGCCGGGATCTTATCCTGATTACCGGCGGTTTATTTCTCCTTGGAAAATCAACGGTGGAAATCCATGACAGCCTTGAGGTTGTTCGTTCCGAACATGCTGTTCCGGTTTCAGCGAAATTCTTAGGAGTTCTCGTCCAGATTGCTATAATTGACGTGGTTTTCTCGCTTGATTCAGTGATTACAGCGGTAGGACTAGTCCAGCACGTCTCGATAATGGTCATAGCCATCCTGGTCTCGGTCGGAGTAATGCTGTTTTCAGCCAAAGCGATCGGTGAGTTTGTCGATCAAAATCCAACGATCAAAATGCTTGCCCTCTCGTTTCTGATCCTTATCGGAGTTACCCTGATTGGAGAAGGTTTTGGTTTTCATGTCCCCAAAGGCTACATATATTTCGCCATGGCATTTTCAGTATGCGTAGAGCTATTGAATATCCGAATCCGTAAAAACAGAGAAACCGCCACGATTCACCTCAGCAAACGATTCAAAAAGGAAGCCTTTGAGGATGGAGCTAAATAAGGAACCAGGGATTCAAATCATCCCGGCAATCCTCCGCCTTTTTCGAGCAGATCGGCAAATTCTTTATTTGTCTTCGGCCCATAGGTTTTAAAGCTTGGATTACGATTATCACGATACTCCTTCTTAAAGCTGGAGACAGGATCTGCAGTTTTGGCTTTCATAAGCTGTTCGATATCCATGCCATGAATACGGGCAGCATTTCGGCCAAGGATATTAGCTCTCATCTCGCTGGTAAGCGCAGGATAACCATATTTTTCCTGAAACTCAGGTGAAATCTGAAAGCTCCTGAAGGCCTGAATCTGATCTTGGGGACTGCCGTACCAGAGAGCATCCGTTCCCCAGCAGATTCGTTCATCACCCATGTATTTGAGTAATTTCCCAAGCAGATGCGCAGCCTGATCCGGCTTGCTCATATAATGCCGCCAACAGCTCCCGAGTTCGGCATAGACATTTCCTTTATTGGCTGTGTAATCATTTGCCAGATATGCCTTAATGAAGCGATCCACTCCCTTGTCGTTTTTAGGATTAAATGGACCTTCAACTACGCCTGGCTCAAAGCCCGCATGATAACAAAGAAAAGTAAGATCGGAAAACATGCGGCCAACCCTGGCAATATCATCAGGTCGTGAGTACTCGTACTCCAGGTTAGGCAAAGGCAGCCCTCGATGGGCACAGATAATTGGTATTTTTAGTTCCCGAGCCTTTTCCAGCACCGGAATTCCGTAACGAGGGTCATCCATAAAAAATCCTTTTCCATCCGGCCCCCATTGCGGGTAGAGTTTCCAGGCATCAACCCGGTGCACCCGGGCCTGGGTTTCCATGAACTCAAGCTGGCCGGGCTCATTGGGAAGGACACCACCATGAATCATTGCCCTGTTTTTCCCCACTCTCTCGATCATCATGTTTTTTGCTTTTTCTGCATATTCGGTAGGTGTGGGATTGTGTCCCCTTCCACCCCATAATGCAGAAATGACCGCCACATCCGTATCACTGTCGAGAAAAACTTCTTTTATGAGCTGGTCCGCCGAATAACAATGAAGTTCATCATAGGTACATTCGGAGGCCTGACCGAAAACTTCTGTCAATACCTCCATCCATTGACGGCCGTCTTTTCCTTTGGCCCACTCGCCACCCGGATCAACGCAATGAGTCTGCATGTCGATGATAAGCTCATTACCACCAAGAGCAGCTTCAGCCGCTTCATTTTCAACAGCCGCCGCCTCGGGTATCATAAAGCTGCCGCCCCTTGCCCCGAGAACAGTCCATACATGATTAAATGCCAGCAAGGTTGCAGCCGCACCGCAGGTAGATTTAAGAAACTGCCGACGGGACTGACCGAGTTTTTTGCTGAAGCAGGCCGCATCCAGATGAGCCTGCCGGTTAGCCGCAACTTCTTCACCGATTAAAGGAATTGGGGGATGTTCACCATTTGAAGCGCAATCGATTTTAATTGGCAGTCTCAAGCCATGCGGATCATATTCTTTCATAGGTGCCTCTCCAGGATTGAGGAATGGTTTGAGCGGCTTTCCTGAAAAAAAGCCGAAAATGACGCAACAAAGGTTGTTACCAGCAAATATTGCAAAAACCATTGCTAAAAACGTACCAACACACCAAAACCTTGCCTAAGCCGGCTGAGCACCTTATATTTTTTTATGCATTACAGCTGATAATGCCGTATCATATTAAACCTTAGAACCAAGGAACTTATATGAAAATCACCAATATTCTCCTTCCTCTGGATGGCTCCCAACATTCCGCTCATGCATTAGATTATGCAATTTACCTGGCTCAACAGACAGGCGCCGGAATCCATGCCGTCAACTGTTATGAACTGCTTGACACTACTCTGGAAGTAAGTGGAGTGTTCGCCAGGGAAGTTATTAAAAGCGTCGAGAAACATGCCGCCGACGTTCTGGAAAAAGCGGCACATGTCATGGAAAAGGAAGGTGTAAAATTTACCACCAAGGCTATTTTAGGTTCTCCGGGCAAGGTGCTGACTAATCTGGCAAAATCCAAAGAATTTGACATTATAATAATGGGTTCACACGGTCATTCGGATGTATCGGGACTGTTTCTCGGCAGTGTTACCCACAAAGTACTCAATACTATTTACTGCCCGGTCACGGTGGTGCCTTAGTCGGTAAACTTTTACAAAAATTGTCCTGGCAAACAGGATTAATCCATTCAAATGGGACGATTAAAAGGATTTTGCTTTCTCCGTAATGAGAATACCTGAACAAACTTGAACTCTTAGGTTTTCATCATTCCGGACTTGATCCTGAATCCATTGTCTTCAGGTAGATGCAGATTCCGGATCAAGGCTGGAATGACGTTGGCCGGGGTTTTTTACGACGACATCATTTATGAGAAAGCTGATACTTTTTAAGCAGATCATAAAGCCTCGACCGTGAAAGGCCGGACGTCTCGCAACATTTTCTGATATTACCCTTTGATAAGGCCAGCAACTGGGTAAGGTATTTCTTTTCCTGATTGGCGATAACTCTATCCCTGTCCCCTTTAATCGTAGGCATATCATGCAGATCCGGTGGGGCAGAATCTGGTTCATCGACTTCCGGTTCGTGGACGTCTGTGCCCTTTATTTTGTTTTTTGCGATCTGGATCCGGATGTTTAAAGGCAAATGTTTCGAGTACAGGATAGTACTGTCCTGAGCACTGGCGATCGAGCATTCGATAGCCTGAAATAATTCTCTGACATTCCCCGGCCAATCGTATTGTGACAGAAACATGATATAATCCGAGGAAAGCTTTTTCTTCTTCAATTTATTGCGCTTGCAGTAAAGATCCCGGTAATGATAAACCAGTTCTGCAATATCAGTTGATCTCATGCGAAGCGGAGGCAGTTCAAGATGGAAGGTCTTCAAGCGAAAAAGGAGATCCTCCCTAAAAGTACCCTCTTTAACCATAGCATAGAGGTCCTTGTTCGTGGCTGCTATCAACCTGAAATCACTTTTAGTTTCAACGCCGGAACCTACGGGAAGATATTTTCTTTCCTGGATAACTCGCAGGAACTTTTTTTGGATTTCAGTCGGCATCTCGGCCACCTCATCTAAAAACAGTGTGCCTCCATCCGATTGTTTGATTATACCGGCCTGGGCTCTATCTGCCCCTGTAAAAGAACCTTTGGCATGACCGAACAGGATACTTTCAACCAGCGTCGAGGGAAGTGCGGCACAATCTACGATGGTCAGATGCTTTGAGGCACGATTACTCAAATTATGAATCACTGCGGCAAAAAGCTCTTTACCGGTTCCCGTTTCTCCGGTTATGAGGACGTTTGAGTCAGACTGAGCGACCTTAGCTGCGAAATTAATGCATTTCTGTATCGCCAGGCTGTGACCGATAATTCCATGATGTTTTAACTGATCACGAATCTCATTCTTAGTAAGGGGTTCAATATCTTTTTTACTCTGGCGATAACGAAGTGCCCGATGCACGAGATCCGGCAGGAAATGCTCCGGAGAGGGGCCGATGATATAATCCCAGGCACCGCTTTTAAGTGCAACCTCAACATGCTCCGGGTTCCCATTGGTTGAATAGATTATAATTTCAGGGGATTGGGTCTCGTTACAGAAATCCTGTATCGCATAACAGGCGTATCCATCGGTGAGGGAATCCCGCATGAGGACTATCTGATGATTACTGCTCCGGTACTTTTCCAACCCTTCCTGCAGGGTAGGCGCATAGCTGAATGGAACGTTAAGTTTGTCCTTACACTTCAACAGGATATCGAATACCCTGGGGTCATTATCAATGATGAGAATGGCAGAATCATTATCTTGCATTTGAGACCTCTCCAAAACAGCATTGGTTGTTAAGGCGTTAATGCATTACTGTAACGTATTTATGTTGAATACGGTCAGTACAGTACTTGGATAAATAGATATTGAACAATGCAACTTTTTCAATACTTTAATAATTTTGTAGAAAAAATACAGAAAAGAAACGCCTGTGAGAAAAGACTGTAACGACAGCTCTTAATGATTTAGTCAGAAACAGTTGATCAGGTATTATAGCATAATGATGCATTAAACACCAGTAAACTAAAATATTTGCAATAATTCATTATGATCTTGCTTTTGTGTAGGGGCGGGTTCTAAACCCGTCCTGAGTTACGAACAACGAATACCTCACAAATCAATCTGTGGAATTTTGATGAACTGACGCGCGGGTTTTTAGTTTTCGGGTGAATATGGCAATGCTTTGCTGATACCGGGCGGGTTTAGAACCCGCCCCTACGGAAGTTAATTTATATAATTTTGTTAATTACTTAGAGCACGTCTTAGCTGCTTTCATTGGAAATTTTCTATGCCGGGACAACTATATTTTTAACATTTCCGATAATCCATTATGATCTCTGCTTTTGTGTAGGGGCGGGTTCTAAACCCGCCCTACGGAAGTTAAATTTTATAATTTCGTTGAAGGGTTAGAACATATCAGCGATTATCCGCTCTACGAAATAACAACCTGTTAATAGTACCTCCACAGTTTATTTTCGATTTACCGGATTGGTATTACCATTAGGTATGTTTTTTGCAAAATATTACAAAAAGTGCTATCAATTCATGAATAATTTTGATGGAAGGGAATATAATGAACACAATCTTGATACTCTTAGTTGAGGATAACCCTGCTGATACATCGCTCATAAAAGAGTATCTATCAGACAACCCCCCTTTTCGTTATGAACTGATAGAGGCAGATTCCCTCAGAGCGGGACTGTCACTTCTGTCTCATTACGATTTTGACATTGTGCTGCTTGATCTCGATCTACCAGATTCCTCGGGACTCGATACTGCACGCAGAATTATCACGGAATATGTAGAAACGGCAGTCCTGGTTCTCTCCCAACCAGACAATATAGAAGTAACCCGGCAAGCAGTTCGCTATGGTGCCGAAGACTATCTGGAAAAAGAATTCCTTTCACCTATCCTGCTCTTTAAATCAATATCCTATGCCATAGGGCGGAAAAAGATCTTCCATGAGAAATATGATATCCTGAGTGATCTTGTCCTTGCCTTAGAAAAAATAGAATACCTGGAGAATCTTTTACCTATCTGCGTAGGATGCAAAAGAATTCTTCTCGAAGATAACAAATGGTTGGACCTTGAAGAGTACGTCAATCAACCTTCCAATAGAAAGGCGATAAGACCAATTTGCCCTGATTGTCGAAAAGATATTGAAAACAATTAGAAACAAGTAGTATATATTCCATTTATATTCTTCTGTAGTACACCCTTCAGAGCTGTTTTTTTTATCTTCCTTTATTTTCAACTACATAGGCGCCTTTTTCTTAATGTTAGTAGCTTTATCAAATATTAAAAAGAACAAGTGCCGATAAGAATCGCAGCTTTAAATGGTCCTTCTGGAGTTTGGACTTTGAAACCTGATTAGGGAATTTATGAAAAAGACATCTCAATCAGCAGATGATCCCGGAGTTTCTCAGATTGCATTCGAACTGCAAATCGACTCATTGCGTCAAAGCCATAAAAGGCTGTCAGAAACCTTATCACAATGCACCAACCTTTATGACTCTTCACAGATCAGTTATCTCAGTCTCGGACAGCATGGAATAGTCACAGAACTCAATGAGTCTCTTGCAGAAATGCTCGGAACTCCTCGACCAGAGGTTCTTGGCAAACCTTTGGCCTCTTTTATTGTTGAAGAAGATCAGGAAATTTTCTTTCTTAATCACCGAAAATACCTAGAGGAACAAAGACGCCAAAGCTATAAAATAAGGTTAAAAAGCAACACCGGAAAGATAACCACCGTCAGACTCGACTATCTTCCTCTCTTTCCTTCAGGCGAAGACCAGAACCATCATCTTGCAGTCCATGACATCAGTCTCTTTAAAGAACTGGGAAATAAACTGGAAAAAGAGATACAGTTACGTCAAAATATTATCGATTCACTCCCCTGCCTTGCCGTTCTGCTCAAATACGACACCCATGAAATCATTGCCGCTAACAGAGCGGCCGCCGCTGAAGGCGCGGTGACGGGAAGCCCATGTTATCAGTTATGGTCCCAAAATGATTTCCCCTGTCCGTGGTGCAGGGTCCAATCAGTAAAGAAAACCCAAAAAACTCTTCGCCGGCAGCTCTGGAACGAGGGTATATACTGGGATCATTACTGGATTCCAATAGCAGATGACATCTGCCTGCATTGCGCTTTCGATATTACGGAATGGGGAACGAATAAAACTGCCATGGAGATCTCCATAAATGAGCTGGAGGAAAAGATTGATAAACGTTCCACAGAATTAGAACAAGCTCGCCAACGTCTCCAGAGCAGTGAGAAAATCGCGGCTGTCGGGCGGGTTTCAGCGACTATCCTCCAGGAGTTTAATAATCCGCTACAGGCGATATCCAATGTTTTAGGCGGTATCCATCGACGGGGTTCCCTTGATCCCGAAGATATGCCGCTGGTGGATCTTGCCTACCGTGAGACCTTAAAGCTCACAGAACTGGTCAGGGACCTGAGGGAGTTTTACCAGCCGATTCACGGGAAAACGGATCTACTGAATATGCAGGCTGAGCTTGAAAACATCATCAACCTGAATAAACAACGACTCTCTGATAAAGGCATTACCATCACAACAGAATGTGCAGAAAACTTACCGCTGATCCATGCCGTTGCAGTTCAGATAAAAAAAATGTTGCAGGAGTTGCTGGATGCCGTCATTATGATCTGTGATCAACATGCTGTAATCAAGATCTCGGCCTATGCTGAGGGTGATACTCTGATTTTGCAAATAGAGGATAGCGGCTGCGGCATCAATCAGTATATGATATCGCAAATAAGCGAACCACTCAACATTTCTAAAGCAAAAAAAACATTGAAAGACTTTGGCCTTGCGACAAGTTATGCCATCATAACAATGCATGGCGGCACTATCGAGACAGAGGGCGATCATGAAAATGGTTCCGTTTTAAAAGTCATGCTGCCCATACACAATAGCAGTAAAGGTGAACATATCAAAAAGAAATAATGCAAAAGAAAATTCTCCTTGTTGATGATGAAGAAGTCATCAGGTTGTCATTCAAACGAGAGCTGCAGCATTATTACGAGGTAACTGCAGCCTCATCCTACGAAGAGGCCCTTGGTCAACTTTCGGAAAAACGTTTCGACCTGCTCATAACCGATCTTGTCATGCCGGGCCTGGATGGTCTCCAATTGCTTAAAAAAGCAAAAGCGAACAGTCCGGAGATGCAGGGAATTATTATTACAGCATACGGTGAAACAAGGGCGGTCATAGATGCCATACGGACAGGAGCAGATGACTTTTTATTAAAGCCGTGTGATGTCGAAGAACTGCTTGAGCGTATCAGTAAAACATTCGAAAGGCAGAACGCAAACACGAAAAATACTCTCTATAAAAAAATATTATCCACCAATGCCGAGCTGATAGCCCTGGTAGATGTGAACGGCATCTATCTGGAAGCCAACAGGTCTTACCTGGAAGCCTTCGGCTGGAACAGAGAGGAACTGCTAGGCCACTCCATGCCGGAGATAATCGGCCGTGAAATATATGAAACCAAAATCGCACACTGGCTGACTCGCTGTTTTTCCGGAACCGCCGTTCAACATCTGGACCTATTCAATTTCGACGGCAAGGGGACTCGCAGCATGGTCGTCTCCTATTGCCCCGTAGTAAGAGATGGTGAAACAACAATAACGTCGGCTACCATCAGCATGACGGACGTAACCGATATTTTTCACGATAATATCGGTCTGCAGAAAAATGAAGAACGTCTGCGCTTGGTGCATTCTGTATCATCCACCGGCTTTATAGATTGTGATTTTGAGTCCGGAAAAACATATTATTGCAGCAACTGGAACAAGCTCCTTGACTATCGTTCCGGCGAGCTGCAGGAAAATGGAATAAGCTGGCAGGATCTCCTGCACCCTGAAGACAAAGCAGCAGCTCTTCTTGTTTACCAGGACTGCCTTGACGGCCTGACAGATGCATACGACAATGAGCTGCGCTTGAAAAAAGCCGATGGCAGCTGGATGTGGTCTCATTTTCGCTGCAAGGTGGTTGAGCGAACTATACAAGGTATACCGCGACGGCTGATCGGGCTCCTGAGCGATATTGGCGATTCCAGAGAAATGCATCAGGAATTCCTTAGAAACAAGGAAACCCTGGAGCAGAATGTCAGCAGGCAGACTGAAGAATTAGCGAGACATAACGAGGAACTCACTGAAGCCAATGCTGCCCTCACAGTACTTCTCAAAAAACGTCAGCAGGATAAAGACGAACTGGAAGAACGACTGAGCGAAAATGTGGTGAAAATCATCGAGCCGCTGGTCAGAAGACTGCAAAGAACAGATCTTGATGACGATCAAATTCAACTTGTCAACGAAATAGAAGACAACCTGCACGATATTACCTCTTCCTTTGTCAGCAAACTTACCAGTGAATTTGTCGGCCTTACTCCAATGGAGATACAGGTGGCCACCCATGTTAAGCAAGGGAAATCGACCAAAGAAATAGCCGATATTCTTTGTCTGGCTCCGGATACAATCAACGTACACCGTAAAAAAATCCGTAAAAAACTCGGCATCCGGAACAAATCACTGAACCTTCAGACATTTCTCGCTTCTCTGGCAGAGGAATGATGTGCAGCTTGTCTGGATGTCAGCAGCACACCAGTAATAGGTACATCATATAACCATTCCCTCCCCAAAGTTATGACCTTTGCAAATACCATCAAATTTGCAATGATATAAGCTGATACAAAGGGAGTTTGCCGGCACAAACACCTTCAGATATTATGGTCTTTGCTTTGCCGGCAGCTATCCCGGATTTCTCAAAAACGCTGTTTTGATTGTGTCTGCAGCAAATTACGAGAGCAAGATGCACAAGGCAACTACAGCCTCGGTTCGCGCCTCGCATAGATGGCAACGGCAATCTGGTCAGGTGAAAAATCCGGGGCTACGGAGATGATTTCAATGCAAACTCATATGAAAAATACAATGCAGGCAGCCACTCCTTTACCGGAGTTCGATTCGGGCAGGCAACAGATCGATATGATATTCCTTATTCATACCTTCTGCAAATGGTACACGCAGGCTCTTAATGAAAAGGACCATCAACTGAGAACACAAATAAGCCCTGAAATACCCAGATATTTTCTAGGCAACCAGATTCTTTTAAAACATATTTTTTTCGAGCTGGGCCAAAACAGCCTGTTTTATCTTGGCAGGAACGAAGTTCTCCTGGAAGTTGACTCAAAGCGGCTTGCTGGACGCCGTTATGAAATCTCCTTCACCATCACCTTATTCGGCGGCGGTATTCCTACCGACAAGGAGATGGAGCTTTTTCATCCTTCCACCAGACAACCGGACAGAGAAGGATTCAGATCTCGCTCTAAGAATCTTTATTACGCACGAATGATTGCCCGAGTCCTCGGCGGCGATATACGCATTGACAACAAACTAGGGTCCGGAACCAGGTATGAAGCTATAATTCGTCTCTTGAGCATACCCGAATCCGAATGATCTTGGGCATATTCTTCCTGTAGATTTCATTCCCTGTAACTCCTTTTGTCATAGCAAATCATCTTCCACTCTTAAAGCTTTTTTAGGAGTGGAAGAATCATTTGGTCCTGACTTTTTACATTTGTCTAAAGGGATAAAAAAAGGTACCTTACTAGTTGGTCTCTGCGGAATTCCGCTCTGTCTGCTTGTAATAATACAAGCCTGCGGTCAACAGGAAATAAGACGGTATAAGCACCTTACAGATCATTTTCCCCTACACAAAAACAAAGCGAGAACGGGATATGTCCGAAGAAAAAACATCCGATACCTTAAAAATGAACCGGAACCAAAAAATCACGGATGCGCCGTTTTCTATAGTCGGGATCGGCTCCTCCGCCGGCGGACTTGAGGCATTGACACAATTTTTCACTGCAATGCCCGATAATTCCGGGCTGGCTTTTGTCCTGGTTTCCCACCTTGATCCGCAGCACGACAGTATGCTTCCGGACCTTATCCAGAATAAAACAAAAATGAAAGTCAGTCAGGTGACCGACAACATGAAAGTTGCGGCCAACCAGGTGTACATAATACCGCCTGGCAAGGAACTGTCTATTTTCAACAGTAGACTGCAGTTGCTGAAAAGAAAAAAAACGGATGGCATTTATCGACCGATCGACGCTTTTTTTCGATCCCTTGCCGAAGATAGGAGTAATAAGGCTGTCGGCATCATTCTTTCAGGTGCCGGTACAGATGGAACATTAGGCATCAAGGCTATTAAGGCAGAGCAAGGACTGATAATAGTACAGAACAGTGGTTCGGCAAAATATGAAGGAATGCCTTCTAGTGCCGCCGCAACAGGGCTGGCCGACCATATACTTCCTCCGGAACAGATGCCAAAACAGTTAATGCTCTATGTCCAGCATTACAGTAAGAGAGAAAAAGGTCTACCCCAGGAGAAGGATGAATCCCTGAATCACGCCCTGCAAAAAATCTTCATGCTGATTCGCTCCGTTACCGGCCATGATTTTTCCCAATACAAACAAAATACTATCTCTCGCCGAATCGAGCGGAGGATATATGTTCATCAGCTCGCAAACATTGAGCAATATATCGATTACCTTAAACAATCCGAACGTGAAGTATTCATTCTTTTTAAAGAGTTGCTGATCGGGGTCACCAGTTTCTTCAGGGATCCTGAAACCTTCAGGCTGCTGAAGGAAAAATATCTTTTCGATCTCTTAAAGAAAAAACCAGACGGCTCTCGTTTTCGTATTTGGGTACCGGGCTGCAGCAGCGGCGAGGAAGTCTATTCCCTGGCAATAATTGTCCAGGAAAGCCTTGAGGCTCTCGGCCGCAATCTTGAAGTTCAGCTCTTTGGTACAGACCTCGACAAAACAGCAATCAGCACTGCTCGGACAGGAACTTATCTCAACTCCATTTCACTCGATGTCAGCGAGGAGCGCCTGAAAAAATTCTTTATCAAGGTGGACAATCAGTACCAGGTCAAGAAAAACATTCGGGAGATGATTATATTTGCCGAACAGAGCGTGATAAAAGATCCCCCGTTCACCAAACTGGACATGCTGAGCTGTAGAAACCTGATGATTTATTTTGGCCCAAAACTACAGGAGAGATTACTTCCGACTTTTCACTACAGTTTAAATCCCGGTGGTATTCTATTGCTCGGCACTTCGGAAAATATCGGACACTATGCCGACCAGTTCACTTTACTCGACAATAAATGGAAAATATTTGAACGCCGGGAAGATCATGGCAGTATGAGGCAATTTATGGATATGCCTAAACCAAAAGCGATAGAAAAGCAGTTTGAAAAAACTGTCGACAGGGCTGCGATTTTTTCAAAAGATGCCGCGACTGTCAGATTACTGAAAGCAATACTTTCCCGAAGTGATCTCCCCGTCTCTGTGGTTGTTAACGATAAAGGGGAATTGATTTATGCCCATGGGAGAACCGGTCGCTTTCTTGAGCCTGCCGAAGGCGAAGCCAGCAACAACTTACCTGAAATGGCCCGACCTGGATTAAAGGCCGGATTGACCAATGCTATTCAGAAAATGTCCATTGAGCGTAAGGAGATAGTAGTCAAAAATCTCAGAGTTCGAAATAATGGAGACTCCCAGGATATCAATTTAATCCTCAGGCCCTTGCCGGATATTCAAAGTGGTTACCGGGGACTGATGCTGATTTTATTTGATGAAATACAAGCTAATCTATCCAAAACAAAAAAAATAAAATCGACTCATCACACCAAAGGTGACAGGTCGGAAAGCAGTCAAGAGCTTAAACGGCTCGAAGATGAACTTCGTTTTACCCGGGAAAATCTCGAGAAGACTATAGAAGAGCTGGAAACCTCAAACGAAGAACTGAAATCAACCAACGAAGAGCTGCAGTCGGCCAACGAAGAGTTGCAGAGTACCAATGAAGAACTGGAGACTTCAAAGGAAGAATTACAATCATTAAACGAAGAGTCTTCCACCGTTAATTCTGAACTGCAGGGCAGGATAGATGAACTGGTTTCCGCCAATGACGACATCAAGAACCTGCTTGACGCTACCGATATAGCAACCATTTTTCTCGACATAAACCTCAACATCCGGCGGTTCACCCCGTTGATTGGACGCTTTTTACATCTGACTCATTCCGACAGAGGACGCTCTATCGAACATTTTGCCACAACCCTGAAGGACGTGGACATTAAAGAGCACGCCAGTCAGGTCTTAAAAGATCTTGAGAAGTACGAGTCTGTGGTAGAAGATACCGACGGACAGAAATACCGTATGCGGGTCCGGCCATTTCGTACAGTAAATAATATTATCGAAGGTGTCGTCATCACCTTTGAAAATATAACCGAATTTAAGAAAACGGTGGAAGCCCTGACCGAGAGTGAAATACTCTGGCGTGAGCTTGTTAAACACTCGCCGGTGGGCATTTTTGTCCTCACCGGGCATACGATAAATTATACCAATCCGGCGGGTCTAAAAATCCTGGGTTCTTCTTCCCCTGACGAATTTCACAGCTCATCATTTACTAACTGGGTGCACGAAGAATCACGTGAAAATCTTCTTGGACTGTTAAGCAAAATGGGAAATGAACAGGACACACATCCTGCCATCGAAGAAAAACTCATCAAAATTGACGGGAGCACTGTCGTATGTGATATTTCTGCAGCACCGATTATCTATGGCGGCAAAAAAAGCACTGTGATATATGTCAGTGAAGCAAGAAAAATATCCTCTTGAATATCATGATTGACAAACACCGGATATGAACAATAAAGCAGACAAACCAAACCAAAAGTTCTCCGAATTACGCCAAAAGGCGCTTGAAGTTCTTGGCAACTATCAGGATGGGAATCCTATTTATTATAGCGGTGATATTAGACAATTGATCTTTGAACTCGAATCCAACCGGGTTGAACTCGAACTGCAAAACGAAGATCTGCGAGACGCCCAGGACAAACTTGAATCCGCCCGCCTTAAATACAACGAACTCTATTCTTTTGCTCCGACAGGTTACATGACCCTCGACAGCGAAGGAAATATAATCGAAGCAAATCTGAAGGCTGCACATCTGCTGCACATGGAAAGATCAGATCTTCTCAACCAAAAATTTTCATTCTTGGTTCATTTTGATGATCAGGATAGTTATTACCTGCATCAACAGAGGCTGAAGGATTCATGCAGACAACGATCCTGCCTCCTGAGAATAAAAACCGGAAATGGTTCTGTTCTTCACGTGCAGCTCGAAAGTGTCCCAAGATCCTCTGAAAAAGACGTATCCGGACAGGTTTTGCTCACCATGACGGATATCACCGAACTTGTTGAGGCCAGAAAGGCGGTCGATGTGTTAAACGAAGAGCTTGAGCAGCGCGTTAGACAACGCACCCTCAAGTTAGAGCAGGCACAGAGTCAATTGCTTCATTCCGAAAAACTGGCTGCCATAGGCGCACTGTCGGCCTCAATTGCGCACGAACTCAATAATCCGCTTCAAGGTATACTTAATGTGATCAAAGGCGTCGGGAGGCGCGCTATACTTGAGCCCGAAGACTCAGAGTTAATGGAGATAGCCCTCAACGAATGCCTGCGCATGCGAACCTTGCTCAAATCACTGCAGGACTTCAACCGACCGTCATCAGGAATACGTGCACCCATTGACCTGCATGACACCCTGGATAGCGTTCTGCTGCTCTATAAAAAAAAGTTCTCCACCAGCAACATTATTGTCGAGAAACATTATGGAGAAAATATACCCATTTTTTATGCGGTTGCCGACCAGATCAAACAAGTCGTCATAAACATCCTCAACAATGCAATTGATGCCTGCGAAGGTGACGGAAAAGTTACTATAACGACCGCATCCGATAATTCATATGTCTCTCTTTGTATTAAAGATACAGGTGTGGGGATTGATCCGGCACATAAGTACAATATATTTGAACCGTTTTTTTCAACCAAACCGGAGGTCAAGGGAACCGGCCTCGGACTTTCCGTCAGTTACGGCATCATAAAAAAACACAACGGTATCCTCGAAGTAAACAGCAGTCCCGGCAAAGGAGCGACATTTAGAATAAAGCTGCCTCTCAGGGAAACAGAGCGGGGTAAATAGATCATACCTGTATGGTTTTTTTTCAGTCTCCATACGTTCAAATTTTCTAGCCCGCTTTTCTGTGTCGATTTCTGATATATACCTGTTTTAAAAATGAACTTTCTAGTTCCCATGCGACCCATGGGAACCAGTACCATAGTGATGCAGAATATGATTCTGCATCACTATCTTATTTTCTTGTTCCCATGCGTTATTCTTGTTCCCATGTGTTACATGGGAACACAACTACGACTGCGTCGCAGTCTATTCTACCATTACAAAAATGGATACACACACAAAGATTCCCATGCGGCGCATGAGAACCAGTATTAAGCCGCGCATGGGAACCGTTACCACGAATGGGTACCAATAAAGGCCCCAAACAACGCCTTTCTCCCTTGCACCACAAACCCGCCTACCCACTGCTTAACCCATCGACATCAAATCTCTTTTCTATATAGAATCAATATTGCCACGAATGAAAAAATGGAGATGGGTAGATCGCCTCACCATTATGTTCCTATTTTTATGACCTAGGCAACTCCCAATATCTATGTCAGAATGCCGCCATGCACATCAACAGAGAAAAAACAACCTCCAGGCGCTACCGGAATATAAATTATTTCGCTGCTGGAATACTGCCATACTTTCCACCTAAGAAGCCTGGCACTAAGTACCTTCCCGAAATTCTCTCTTAAAACAAGAATGAATTTTAATGTACTGAGGAGTCTTACATGTACAACAAAAACCTTTTACTGGTAGATGACGAAGCAAGCATTCTGCGCTCATATGCCCGGGATCTTCGATCGGAGCGTTACATCGTCACAACAGCTACCAACGGGGACGAAGCCATAAAAGCTCTCTGGGAAAACAATTTCAATATGCTTATTACGGACCTTGTCATGCCCGGCACCAATGGCATTGATGTATTGCGAGAGGCAAAAAAACGTAATCCCGGGATCTGTGCGCTCGTGCTCACCGGCTATGGGGATATGTCGTCGGCAGTTGAAGCCCTGCGCTTGGGTGCGGACGATTATTTATTGAAACCCCTTGATACAGACGACCTGCTTGCACGGTTGACAGATCATCTTGAAAAACGTGAATATCGCAAAAGAATTGCCTTCACGGATAATATTCTCACGGTTTGCGCCTATTGTCGGAATATAAAGGACGATACCGGAGAAATCGAAAAGGCAGATTGGGTTAAGTGGGAAGAATACCTGGTACGTAAAACAGGTGTGACTCTTTCTCACGGCTGTTGCCCTGGTTGTTTTGAAAGAATCAAAGTTGAATGGAAATTATAATATGCCTTTACCCTCAACTCATCTCTTTTTCCGAATGGGTAACTCATCTAACCATTTCCTTCCTGATTTTATGACCTTTCCAAAATATCAAAACGAGAATAATATTCTATATAAGGTTGATAAAGCCAGGATCGTTTTCTTCAACTAAATGAATAAATATTATCTCACTTATCTTTATTTAAATAATTGCAAAAATACATTTCAAGAATTCATTAATCACCTGACAATCAGAACTGCAGGATGAGATATTAAAATTGAAATGTATCTTGTGGGATAACTAACAAACAGAACTAACAAACAGGTTGTAAATGGCTTCTTCTTTATTCGCAGCAGATACAGTAGATCACACTCCCAATTGTGATATTTTGCAGATTATAAATGACTTCTGTCTCTCTTACGAACAGGAACTTTGTAATAAGGATCTTTTATTGTCAACCAGAGTCGATCCCGACCTACCACGGTTTTTTATCGCAGATCCTTCAATGATCATGCAGCTTCTTCACGAGCTCTCACAGGTCAGTCTTGTACAGGATGCAAGAGGCTGTGTAGTTCTTGATTTTAAAGCCGAACAGGAAAATGAGGATCGCTACTTTATCTCTATCACAATCACAATGTCCGGGAATGGTATTCCCGGGTCAAAAGAGAAAGATCTCTTTTCACCGTATAAAATGAAAGACGGGAAAACTACGGGTGAAACCGGTCCAACCCTCTATTACGCCAGAAAGATTTCTCGTTTTTATGACGGTGACATTAGTGTGAAAAATAGTTTTGGTTTCGGCACACGATTCATGGTGAAAATACGCCTGTCCTGTATGGATGAATAACAAGATTTTGAATAATAAACGTTCACTCATAAGGAGAGAAAGTGCTAAATATTCATAACTTAGAAAATACCGGCAAACAAATGGGCTTATATGCGGCTAAGGAAATCGATTTAATTTCAATAAGACCATTATCCCGTCTCAACGAACCCCTTTATCATAATTATGAAGGGGCATATGAACCGGACGAGACGTGCTGGCGTATAGCACACCAAAAAGAACCATTTGACCTTCATGAGTTAATTGAGGATTTCTGCAACTGGTATGACAGGGCTATTGAACTGAAAGGATATCAACTGACAACAGTTATCAGTCGGGATCTTCCCAGATTCTTTGAGGGCAATGTTTTGATGCTTGGTTTTCTGCTCTGGGATCTCGCCGGTTTCACACAGACTTATCTCGTAACCGGTGGAGTGAAACTGGAAATTCATTCAGAGCCGTTTAAAAGTAATTGGCACTCCATTTATTTCACTTTTACGGTTCCCGGTCTTGGTATTCCACTCGCCAGGGAAAAAACACTTTTTCTGCCCAATCATAAAGCCAAGAGTTCGACTAAAAATCGTGTTTCAAATCTTTATTATGCAGGAATGATAGCCGGCGTATTTGATGGCATAATCCGCATTCAAAATGAAATAGGTTTCGGTACAACATATATCGCAGAAGTTTGCTTACAAAACAAATCCTGACAGATTTTCAAGTGGCTTTAATTTTTTATTTAAGAGGTTATGAAATATGAAAATGGACGACATCAGAGCCATTGCCAAGAAACGTGGAATTAAACCGGGCAGGATGAATAAGGCGGCACTGATAAAGACAATACAAATCAAGGAAGGAAATGTTGATTGTTATAAGACAATAACTGATTGCTTACAGATGGATTGCTGTTGGCGGCAGAGTTGTCAAAAATAAGACCATAAATGAAAGGCAGTGAGTTAATTACTGTTGGCACGAATAAGCCCTGTTTTTTTGGGTGAGACTGCTGACATCTTGGTTGCAGCTTTTAAAATGCCTCCGGCAAAAAAGATAGGCTGCGATCATATTTATTAAAATGGATTCTTATTCGAATGAATCCACATTACTCAGGAGTACGGAAATGGCTCAAGGAAAAGTGAAGTGGTTTAACGAGGCTAAAGGTTATGGTTTCATCGAGCAAGACAGCGGTAAGGATATCTTTGTTCATTACACATCAATTCAAGCTGAGGGATTTCGCTCCCTGAACGAAGGAGAAAGAGTCATTTTTGAAGTCTCTGACGGCCAGAAAGGTGAGATGGCCACAAATGTTGTACGCATTTGATCAAACAACGGGATGGTAGTTTTTCCAACTGCCATCCCTGTTTACAGACCGGTCACCACAGGCAAAACCGGCTGAAACCGCGGATCAGGTCTGCTTTTTAATGGCTACAGATTATTTTCTTTATAAAAAGCAGACCTGTATTTCTAAAGCTCTAAATAAAACGGCCCCTCATTATCTCTTTTCATTAAAAGCAGCTTAATTAATTCGGTTCTGCCTGTTGATTCTCAGAAGTATCCGAAACTGATGATCCAGCCGCAGTTTCCTGTTGCTGAGCATCTTTTATCTGCTGCAAAATTTCCTGCCGTGATTGCCTGGTTTCTTTGAGATCCTGTCGGGATTTTGCCAACTGCTCTTTACTGATTTCCAATTCACGACGAGAATCCTGAATTATTTGCTCATAATTCTCAATCTGCTGTTGAAGAAATTCAACCTCTTCACGAACTTCAGTTACCTGTTCGTCCAGATTTTCACCCGCTTTCTCAGCCGGTCCTTCACATCCCATCAGCAGTAAAACAAAAATAACGACCAGGAAGGTTTTAAAATTCATAAATCCTCCGAAAATGGAAAGTTAATAGCGCAATTGAGCACAAATCGATGTGTCAAGCGGCATTTCAGGCCTCTTTTTGACATAGACTGTCCCTTTTTTAATTAAGGTCCAGAACACAGCTTCATCCAGTAAATCAACAACCTGGCCACTCTCCTGTTTCTTGACCAGAGCTTTACGATTATCTGGATCGAACTCTCCCCAGAGTTGTTCATTTTCAGCCACAAAAAGGTTTTCCACTCGACCATCATAGGCCGCTGTCATAACAGATTGCAGCTCATCGGCAACCTTGGCTCCTCCCAGATTATCCTGAAAAGTCTGCACGGCTTCCTGCTCTCCTTCTGCGAAAAACTCCCCTGCTATATCCCAGGCTTTACTGTGTAAAATTTCCGTTGAGAGCTCACTGACATTACCCATAATACCTTTGTTAAGGATCGTTCTACTTTTGCTGGCATTTCTATAAACAGCATGCAGCTCTTCCGTTCCAGCCAATATGACCGGTACATCATCGTCTTCCAGCAAAGGAAAAAGAGAACGATCAATTGCCTGGAAATACCGTATGAGCGTTTCGTTCTGATCATCAAATCCAGCACCATGCCCATGAAACATGGCATCTCTTTCGCCTCTGGTGGTACCTGTTCTGGTGTGGAATTGTAATTGTCGCTCCGGATCATCAAACTGCAGGGCTTCGTTCATACTCTTTGGTGTATCTTTTGGAGTTTCAATTTCCCGCAAATGATATCTGTCTCCACGAAAAAGCTGTAATTTGTTTCGGCTTAGAGCGAGAACCAGATATTGTCCACCAAACAGTAATGGAAGAAGCGGCCTGATGTGAAAGCGTCGTCCTACGGTGACCCTCTCTTTAAAGGATATTTGCAGCGGATAGCGCGCTACGGATTGCCTGGAGAGGAAAATGGCCAATCCTTCCGAGCCAAGGTTTTTCCAGTATTCAACATCTTTCACCAGGTCATATTCAGATTCCAACAAGCTGCGCGCTTCAGTTGCCCGCATCCCCTCACTGATGACTTTTGCTTCCACTTCGGTGAGAAAATTTTTATAGCGAAGAGAATCCTGCTGATCCCCTATCCGGCTAACTGGCATAAAAATCGATATTGCCGGCCATTCATCATGTTGTAAAAGAAGTTCAATTTCATGTTTTTCTATGGTTTTCATATTTATACCATCCTGTTGTCAATTCTTTAAGCAACACATATTTTCCGCCTGTAGAATCAGCCAAACGGAAACCTTGTCTTCTCTATGCTTCTCAATGAATAAAATCCTTTTCTTAGGTTTTAGACACCCTGCTTTTTTCAGGAATAATTTCATCAGCCGGTGCCATTGTTTTTCCTTCCTTGATGGCTTCGATTGTTTCAGTGCCGCTCTCTTCAATACTATCAGGCTCAGTATCCTCTTCTTCTATTTCAATGCCTGGCGTACGGTCCGTTCGCTCCCACACTGTACGATCGATTTTGATCATGTCCTCCACATCCGTGAATCCAAGCACATCGTACACAATTTGCCGCAAGTGGCTATGGTGCCTTTTGTCCGGCAGAAAACCCGACAAACGGAGTGTATTATTACGGTACTTGATTATCAATTCTTCAGTTTCAACCATGCCGTCCCGTTGAAGTGCATCAAGTACAGCCATCTCCAGCTGCTCGTCGCTAAGCCCTTCAAGTTCTGGAGATAATTTTGTTGGCTCTTCCACATCTCTCTGCCGACTGGTTACAGGAACAGGATTTACCGTGCCGCTTCTTTCCATTTCTGCGGCACAATCAATACATTTGGTAGTCCAGGGCAGCGCTTCCAGTCGTTTGTCGGAAATTTCTTCTCCGCAGATATCGCATATTCCATATAATTCTGATTGCAATTTGCCCAATACGATATCAATTTCTTCTATTCTTCTTTTGTCCTGCTTATCAAGCTGGTCCAGGCTTGCCGCTAAATATTCATTGGTTGCCGACTCCTCGAATTCAATTTCGTTTTTGTGCAGGTTCTGCCATGATTCTTCATTGCCCAGGCGTTTTTTGATAAGCTCTTGACGCTGTTCCTTGAGTTTGGCTTCAATGGCGCGTTTCTTATTTATATCCATAGAGCATACCTCCAGAATGCTGAGAAAATTATCGATTCTCCAACCTTCTATCTAAAACGGCTGGATCTTTTTAAAATAATACATGAAAGAAACGTGCCAACTGGAATGCGACCGGGAAATAATTGACTGTCGTATTTTTAATTTTGGATTGTTTCCCAGTTAATCTGTCAGATTGATGGTCGATTGAACGTTGAAAGGGCGGGTTTGGAACCCGCCCCTACGGAAGTGATGTCGAAATATGAGGTAATTCCAAGGACTTGTAGATGTATTTCATTTTTATAAATTCTGTTGGGACTT
>JBARUR010000436.1:0-5703 GCA_049645845.1 Desulforhopalus sp.
ATGACCAAGGTTCAAGTGGAATTTATCAATACCTGCGCCTGTTGCGATGAACATGGCGAAAACATCAGAAATATCGCCTCCCGTTTCGGGGATAAGGTGGATGTTTCCATCTACTATGCCGGAAAGGACTTCGGCTACTTAAAAAAATACGGCATGGTGACCAAAGGGACCATGATCATCAACGGTACCAAAAAATATGAAAATCTCTCTAAAGAAACCATAGAAAAAGCCATAAGCCAGGCCTTGGAAGCATAAAATGATCATACCACACCTGATTACCGATATTTTACTGACGGCCTGGGATATTCTGGGCGATGTCTCTCCCTGGCTGGTGGTCAGTTTTGTCATGGCCGGATTGTTGCGGCAGTTCCTGGATCCGGCAAAATTCCAGAGAGCTTTGGGGAACAAGGGACTTCCTGCAGTTATCAAAGCAACTCTCTCCGGAATGCTGCTGCCGATATGCAGTTGCGGCGTAATTCCTCTGGGGTTGGGCATGTATTACACCGGTGCCTACCTTGGGCCGACTCTCGCCTTTATGGTCGCCACCCCCATTATCAATCCGGCTGCCATCCTTCTGGCCTATGGTTTACTTGGTCCCCAGATCGCCACAATTTATCTGATCGGGGGATTTCTGGTGCCGATAGCCATAGGAATTATTGGCAATTTGCTTGCAGGTGACGAGATTCATGCACCTGGTATGGATGCACAGATTGAGCAGGCAAACCTTGAGGGTGAAGAAAAGATTTCGATCAGCGAAAAGGTGTCGATTGGTTTCAAATGGGGAATGTTTGAATTGGGCACCATGGTTGGCAAATACATTGTCTTCGGTGTGCTGCTGGCAGGTATTTTAATTGCCGCCATCCCGCAGCATCTGATCCAGGGATATTTGGGAAATCCAGGCATGATTTCCATTCTCGGCATTGCCATACTTGGCTCGGTAATCTACGTCTGTGCCGTCGGCCACATACCTTTTGTCGCTGCTTTGGTCGCAACCGGTGCTGCACCGGGTGTGGCCATCACTTTTTTGATGACCGGCGCTGCAACCAATTTGCCGGAGTTAATCAGCATCTACAAAATGATCGGGAAACGAGCGGTGATGATTTATAGCAGCCTGGTTGTCTTCAGTTCCCTGATAATCGGCTGGTTGACTAATCAATACCTTTTACCTGGTTTTATACCTTTCTACAATCTGGACAAAAGCCAAAATGCCATAGGACTCGCCAACCGGCTTATCGTTTCGGTTCCCGAACCGATTCAAACGGCCTGCTCCATCGTCATTTTGCTTCTTTTTATGAGAGCCTATAAACCATTTGCAGCGTCCTTTTGGCAGAAGGCCATGGCATGAGCGAGAACAGTCTTTCCCTGCTGCAAATATTGACAGTTTTACTTTTGCTTTCTTTCTGCGGCTGTTCTGAACAAGACCCTGACGGCAATGGAGATCAAAAGAATTTCAGCACATCAAGTCTGTATGACAACAAGATGCTGCAATACTTTGCCGATAACCATCCCGGACAAACTATTCTTAAATATGCCCAGGCCGATCTGGACGATGACGGGCGAGAAGACCTGATAGTTATCTATAACGTTGAAAAGAGCAAAAACCAGATGTGTGTCATTCATTACAACGGTGAGGATTTAACAGCGACCAACTCTGTACCGGCGCCGGTTTCCGATCAACTCATCACGTTTAGAGACATAGACGAAAAACCACCTCTGGAATTTATTGTTCAGGGCCGCAAAGGGGCAAAGGTTGGCTATGCCATTTTTCGTATCGAGGAAGGAATACTGGCCGACCTGTTTGGCGAAGGCATGGAAGACTGTTGCTAAAACACTTTGGAAAAATTATTCACAAAACAACATGAGGGAAAAAGATATGGAACAATCGAAAGAAATTACGCGCCGAAAATTTATTAAAGGTGCCGGCATATTAGGGGCATCTGCAGCTGTAGGCATCGGTTTCCCGAATCTTATACTTGGTAAAGGTGAAGAAAATTATGTTGTTCACCTGGGCTATTACGACTGCGATCATATGACAGCGGCTCCCATTGCCAGGGATGCAGGTATCTTCGCCGATCTGGGACTGAAGGTGGAGGTGACGGGCAACGGCAAGGTGCCTCAGGCAATGGCTGCCGGTAAAATGGATGTGGGATATATCGGTTTTGTCGGTATGACCAAAGCGATAATCAAAGGATCACCTATGGTGGCTGTGGCCCATAACCATAAGGGCGGCTCCATGTATATAGTTGCCAAACACGACATTCAAAAACCCGAAGATCTACTCGGCAAAAAAGTCGCGTTCGGGGCCAAGCCGGAAAAAAACAACGGCTGGTGGGTAACCTATGCCATGCAGAACAATATCCCCAAGGAGGCTGAACATTATCAGAACTTCGTCATGACCGACAGGGATGAATATCTTGCTTTTAAAACAGGGGAACTGGATGCTTTCTGGTGCTGCGATCCATGGGGGTCGATGGCTGAATTTGAGAATACCGGAAAAATCATCCGTACCTTCGATGTCTTTCCCAACGGCACCTGGGGAATTTGCTGCGCCCAGGTCATGAACCGTAATTTCGTCAAAGAACATCCAAGGATTGCTCAAAAAATGGTTCTCGCCCACATTCGGGCACTTCAATATATTTACACAAATCCCATTCGGTCCGCAGAAATTTTTGCCGAGAGCTACCATGTTCCATATGAGGTAGGCCTGATGACCATTTACAAAAAAACTGTGGGTGAATCGAGAACATTGCGTTGGGACCTTGAAGAAGGTGGATATAACGAAACAGTCTCCCATAACGTTGATATCGGTATTTTTCCGAGTGCTCCACAATACAAAGACGTGATAGACACCACCTTTTTAGCAAGTAATGATGTACCGAATTTCGATGATTTTATAAAGAGCGAGGTCGACCCTATATTCCCGTTCGGTATGTCCTATACGGATTGGAAGAAAAAAGCCGAAAGCATCAAAATCTAAGTGGTCAACAAGATCGTCTGGTATTTCATTGTTGGTTCGCTTTTTCTGCTAATTATATTCCTGTTGAATTTTTCTCATATCCGGCAAACAAACGAGATCAATTACGTAGGAATACCCGATGGTGCAGCAGGATTGCTTGCCCGTTATGTGCTTGATAAAAAAATGGAACCACACACTATCCACTCCATTCTATTCGAACCCTACACCCTCTACGATTGCTGCGCCAGTGCAACCCAATACGCGATGGGCTCCGGTCGCCTGGATATCGCCATTATGTGTCCTGAGGCAGCTCAAGAATTGGTTGCCAGGGATGATCGATTTGAAATTGCAGGTCCGGTGATGCTGAACTCGGATATTTTAATCACCCGGCAGAATGCCGACCTCCATCAGCCGTCAATTGGCGTATCTCAAAAGAGAGAGTTTCAGCGACAGATGGTTTTCAGGCAATTTGGCACGAAGAGCAGTGCAGTGCCCATGCTCCACGCAGCCGTTCCCTTTGCCTACGCCAGGGGAGTGATCCAGGGGGCCGTTATTGATATCACCAAGGCCTTCAATCTTAAAGGGGAGATTACCTCTGCCTCAGTTCATGGCCAGGATATATGCACGTATGTTCTGGTCAACAAAAAGTCATTGCTGGGCAGCAATCAATATCACCATTTTCTGGAGATATACGCTGAGGCGGTGCGGGAAATGGATAACCCCCATAATTTATTACGATTACTGCAGAATTATGTGTCTGTAAATATTACTGTTGGAGATGTCGAAAAATGGAAAAAAATGAACGTTCGTTTCACTTACCCTTTCAAATACCCCCGGCAAGAATAAATCTGTCGAATATAGGATCTAATCTTAAAAACAAGATATATCAGGTAATAACCTTCAGTACACTGCTGCTTATCTGGCATTTTGTTGCTTTATATTACAACAACCAACTGGTCATGCCTACTCCGTGGCAAACAGGAGAAGCGCTTCTCTTTGCCGTGCAGGATCTTGAAACCCTTAAAAATCTGGCGATCACTCTCAATCGGGTCATGATCGGCCTGGCAATTGCCATGATCATCGGTCTGCCAATAGGCTTTGGCATGGGTTATTCAACAGTTGTCTACAAACTGGTAGATCCGGTAATCGGCCCGCTGCGGCAGGTACCTATAATGGCCTGGGTCCCATTAACAATTGTCTGGTTTGGCCTGGGGGATGGACCAACACTTTTCCTCATCGCCATGGTTGCCACATTTCCCATTCTACTCAACACCATGGCAGGAGTCAGGGCTGTACCGCAAAATTATTATCATGCTGCCCGATCCATGGGAGCCGGGAAATTCAGTGTTTTCTCCCGAATTACTTTTCCCGGTGCACTTCCCGACATCATCACGGGTTTGCGCCTTGGTTTGAGTGCCGGGTGGATGAGCGTCATCTGAGCGGAATTTATTGCTACGAGTGCCGGGTTCGGTTTCTCAATGATAGAAGCACAGACAGAGATGGAAACTCCTCTGCTGATCGCCCTTATGATAATGGCTGCCATAGTCGGATACCTGATCGACCTGAGCATCCTTTTTCTGGAACGGATGATAACCCGCTGGCGGTTTGTTGTCTGACCTCCAATAAAATAAATCTAATGCATCTACAAATTAAAGACATTTCGAAAAGCTATGGCAGCAACAACCAGAGCAAGAGTGTCCTACAGGACATCAATATCTGCATCGACGGCGGAGAATTTGTCAGCCTGCTTGGGCCGTCAGGGTGCGGTAAAACAACATTGCTCACTATTATTGCAGGCTTCCAGAATGCGGATTGCGGAACTATCCTGCTCAATGGCAAACAAGTCGAACACCCTGGGCCGGATCGGGGGTTCGTCTTTCAGGACTTTGCTCTTTTCCCCTGGATGACGGTACGGGAAAATATCCTTTTCCCTATGCAACAAAAAAATATCCCAAAAATTGAACAGCAGCATCGCCTTCGGGAACTTCTTGATATAGCCCAACTGAATGGTTCAGAAAACCTCTATCCCAGCCAGATATCCGGGGGAATGAAACAACGTACCGCTGTCATTCGCGCCTTGGCATCCGATCCGGAAGTTTTACTTATGGATGAGCCATTCGGCGCTGTCGATTACCAGATGCGCCACAATCTGCAGGAAGAATTTGAGGCTTTGTGGCAGAAAAAACCAAAACCGATGATCATGGTCACCCATGATACGGAAGAAGCGGTGTATCTCAGTGACCGTATCCTGGTCATGACTACCCATATGGGTGCCATTGCTCACGATCTGGTGGTGGACCTTCCAAGGCCGCGAAACCGGCAATCAAATAATTATCTCACCTATCTCAAAGAGCTGACTGACATACTGAAAAATATTCAAAACCCAAAGTTTCTCAGCAGAAAAAATTGACCAATGATCTAAGATCTAAGATCTAAATGGAAATTAATATGACAAATACTCTCATGAACAAATTGCAGCAGATAACGGAAGAGAGCCTGTTGGAAATTGAGCAGGCCAAAGCAGACGGCCGTTCAGTCATTGGCTTTTACTGCCTTTATTCACCAATTGAAATAGCAGTCGCCGCCGATGCCATCACCCTTCCCCTTTGCGGCACTCGCAATACTCCTATTGCCGCAGCCGAAGAAATGCTGCCGCGCAACCTCTGTCCTTTGAGTAAGAGCAGTTTCGGTTTTGCAGTAAGTGATACGTGTCCGTTTTTCCGCTTTTCGGATGTAATCATAGGAGA
>JBARUR010000437.1:0-3012 GCA_049645845.1 Desulforhopalus sp.
ACACTTTCACTGATAATTTAAATATTAGGTTTATTCACATAACAGGCCATATGCCTGCCAACAGAAAAAGCCATATTGATATAATTTTTTCATTAGTTGATCGTGCCTCTCGAAAGGCCCTGAGAGCCTACACCTCCAAACATAATCGGAAATTAATATGTAGCGACCCCCCAAATTCCGCCTGATCTACAATAAGAACGAATAAGCGATTGTTCAGACACTCCAAAAGACTTCCGGAAATAAGAGTAAAGCCGCAACACTTCTCAACATAACGAGGACAACGCTGAATAATAAGATAAAAAAATACAATATCCTTTGATAACAGTCATATATGGGGCAATCGTGACCACTCCACATCAGTTGATCAGGACACGAAAACAGCGTCAGCTGACGCCGTTGAAATACCCCTCCAGATTACGACTAAATTTCAATTATTTTTGTATCACCTGTGTATTGTTTAAGTACAAACTGATCCAGTTGAGAAATCTTATTTATCGCCTCTTGGATTGTCTGGTATTGTTTATTATATCCTGTAGCTCTTTGTAAGTCGTCGATTCCGGCTCAAAATCCTCCTGGAGAAGCTGAGAGCCACCTAAAACTACTTGAAGCGGTGTATTGAGTTCGTGGGCTATAGTGCCGGCCATTGCCAAGATCGTCTCCTGTTTTTCCCTTTCCCATACTTTTTCCCGGTCACTTAAGGTGCCCGTGACAATAGCAACCACGTTGAAAAGGATTATTTCCAGGAATTTATCCAAATCCTCCGGTGAAAAGCCTTGCCAATGCATAACAACAAGCGGAATATAAACGCTACTGATTGCTAAAGATGTAAAAAGACCTCCTCTAACTCCATACCAGAGAGCCCCAAGTATGATCGGCAGAAAATAGAGTTCCCGTAATACGATATGATGATAAAACTGAGTTTGCGTCGTGGCAAAATGGAGGATCGTTGTAACTGTAACAACCATAATTATCAGGGAAATTTTTCCTCTTTCAATTACAATGATTTTATTCCTTTTCATTCCTGTAACCTCTTGAAGGGTAATTTGCCTGTCTCGCACTTATGGTTTGATATCTGCAACCTTATCTTACTCCACGTTTTAATAACGCATTATCCCTTTCACTTCAGTCTTTTCTATGAGAACTCCCATGGTTGTTTACTTGCCGGTTGCCGCTATAATCGACCCAAGATCATGACATGGGTGTTGCAAGCTCAAGACCAAATCTGCATGGGGGCTGAAGATAAGTGTAATCTTTGGTCTGACTCTTCTGCTGCCTGGGATAAGGGTGCCTGTCCAGTATGAAAGAGACGGTCCTTGAGACCGTCCTGTATTATTGGATATACAGGCAAGAATTTGAAGAAAAGGAGATCTGGCTATGCCCTCACAAAATAATTGCGCATCATCCCCATATCCTCATGTTCCAAGTTGTGACAATGGTACAGAAACATTCCTGGATAATCATCAAAATTGACCAATATTCTGATCCGCTCACCGGGCATCAGCAAAACCGTATCTTTCCATCCTTCATCCACATAACCTTGATGGGCAACGCCGCTACGCTCAATAATGCGAAACTGCTTACCATGCAGGTGGATGGGATGAGGCATGTTCATCATGTTCATCATTCCACCCCCGGTGTTGTTGAATTCCCAGATCTCCGTCGATCCCAATTGGACAATCTCGTCGTCTGCGACCTCCTCCATCTGAAACACACGGCCGTTGATGGTCCATTGCATATGCCGCATCGTCAGGTAAAATTGACGGGGACGAGAAGAGTTCACAGCATCGCCAAGTCTGACGGGCCCAATCTCGGTGAGCCTGTCCGGGAGTCGGTAATTGGTTTTCACAGGCCGGGTTACGTTCACCTTGAATACGGAAAAGGGGGCACCATTTGGAAAACCTTGATTTCGACCCATCCTTCCACCCATCATCATGCCGTGACCCATTCGCCCCCCACCCATGCCGCCGGCGTCGAAGGATAGGCTTATAAGGGATGTTGTATAGCCGACCGGATTATCGCTGAAATCCGCCCAGATTTCCAACCGTTCCCCCGGACTTAAAAAGACATACCTATGATGGACCGCTCTTTCCAGCAAGCCGCCGTCCGTACCAATAATGGTCAGCGGTCGACCGTCTTGCCAGGCCAGCTTATAAACACGTGAATTGGAACCGTTCAGCAGGCGCAGGCGATAAGCACCGGTCGATACGGGGAGCGTGAAGTCGGGCAGTCCGTTAACCATAATCATATCACCCAGGAAACCGGTCATCCGCTCCATTCTGTGGCCGGACATGTATACCAGCTGATTGCCGGAATCGAACGTTCGGTCCTGAATTACCAGTGGAACATCATATTCACCATCGGGCAAGCCAACATTTTGCTCTTTTGCGTCGGAGACGAGAAAAAGGCCTGCCAGACCGTGATACACCTGTGGGCCGGTTCTGCCGTGGGGGTGCGGATGATACCAGTAGGTTCCGGCTCTGTTATTTACTTCGAACTCGTAGAGGTAGGACTGTCCCTGGGATACGACATAGCGCGGATGACCGTCCATAATTGCGGGTACATGCAGGCCATGCCAGTGTACGATAGACTCCTCGGGGAGCATATTTTTGAAGCGAATCCGTATCTTTTCACCCTGAATGACCTTGATGACCGGACCTAGATAACTACCTGGGGTTTCAACTATCCTGGCGTGGTCACCTTTGTGTACCGTCGCATGATAGCGCCAAACCATGGTGGGATTTCCTGGAAAAATGGTAACTTCATCGGGGCGGGCAATAAGGGAAATTTCAAGGTCGGGAACGAATGCCGTATCCGGGGGTTGGACTGTCGCCAAACGAGCTATTCCCGGCCAGAGCCCGTTTGCTATCAATCCCAGCGTTCCATACCCGGTCAGTTTCAAAAATCGCCTTCTGGAATGGTCGTTATCTCTCTTCATACCTGCATTTCTGTCTTTCATCGCCAGTTTCCCGCAGAGGTTATCGGAGTATTTCTTTTTTCATGGATTCAAATTCA
>JBARUR010000438.1:0-7475 GCA_049645845.1 Desulforhopalus sp.
CGAACAACACATCTTCAAAAGATACGCCCCTCTCACTCATCAACCACTGATTCTTTTCAGCATTCCAATTAATCTGCTTCATGAATTATACAATAACACAATGTGTGCTTATTGTCATCATTGTGTGGGCTTTCCTCATCGGTCATCTCACGATGAATCTTTCACCTTGTTTTTATGGGATTATGCACTTAAGACAATTCCCGTTTTTAAAAAAATTACAGGAGGTGCACTATGAACGTTTCACGAGCAGTCGAATTCCATCTGCAGTATCACCAGGCCAACTCAAAAAAAAAATACCGTCAAAACCTGTGAGTTTGTCCTCTCCCGATTCATAACCCAATTTGGCAAACGTGAATTAGCCGGCATATCTCCAAAAGAGGTTCTTGCTTTTCTGCTTTCCCTGACCAAAGACAATAAACAGGCAACCAAAAGGAACCGTTACTCAGTACTCGCATCTTTCTACAATTTCGTTATTAACACAGGATTGCCAGATCTTAATAATCCCTGCAATACACCAGTAATAAAGAAAATATTCAGGCGTCCCCATGCTATTCAATGGCAAATAGTCGACAAGGAGACGATAGATGAGATCATTTTCCGGACTATGAACACCCGGAACAGAATTATGCTCGAACTCATGGCCAGAGGTGGAATGAGGGTTGGGGAAGTCTTAAACCTCACCCCAGTCGATATTCAAGAGAGAACCCCCGCCATCCAAGACCCCAAAAGTGGCCGAACAGGAGAGACAGTTTATGTTCCACAGAAATTGATGGTAAGGTTAAGCGATTACGTTAAAGCCAACAAAACCGGCCTCAATGATCAAATTTTCCCTATCTCATATGTTGCTGCCTGGTCGATGGTAAAAAAGGCTGGAAATCTGGTTGATATCGAACTGCGCCCACATGATCTCAGACGACATGCTGCGACATATGCTTCGAGATCCGGCGCTCCAATTGAGATTGTCAGTAAGGTCATTCTGCGGCATGCAGATTTGTCCACGACACAGAGATATCTTGGCAAAGCTAATGATTCTGAGGCGATCAGGTGGATCGAGCCCCTTTACGGATAATTTTACCTTAATGGGCTGGGGATAGTCTCAGCCCATTAAAGCAACAGTAGTTATGTTAATTATTGGCCTGTTTAAAAACATGAGACTTTCGAAGAGGTAATCTCAACTAAAGAAATAAGTAAACTGTCCAATATGATTTCGTTGATCTATCCGGCGTGCTGCTGCAAGAACGCTAAAGTTTTTGCGTTGAACTCCCCCACCTTCTCATAGATTGGCGCGTGAGCGCACCCTTTAAAAATCAACAATTCTGAGCCGCGAATGTTCCTCGTCATCCGATCCGCAAAGTGCATCGAAGTCACCAGGTCGTGACTCCCAAACGTGATCTGGGTCGGCGCGGTGATTCGACCCAGCTGCGCCTCAACATCATGGGCGATCACAGCATTCGAGTGCTGAAGGAAGGACGCCAGCGGCTGCGAGGGCCGGCTACGAACAAAGTCGGCCAAGGATCGGAGGTATTCTGTCCTGTCATAGAGCTCCGGCGTGAAACACCACGGGAAGATGCTCTGAATGACCATCTCAGGCACGCTGCCAAGCGCTTGGGCGGCGACCTGCCACCCTTCGACCAAGACCTTAAGGTAGGCGTCCGTTTTCGGCCATCCACTGTGCAGCTATAAGGATGTAACCTTTTCAGGATATTTGGCCGCCAGCCACATGCCGGTTGCCGCGCCCAGGGACAAACCCGCGACATGCGCCGTCGGGATGCCTAGGGCATGCATAAACGGGGCGACATCGTCTGCGAGCTGCTCGGTGGAATAGATGCCTTCAGGTTTGTCACTTTCACCTGTCCCGCGGAGGTCGATTGAGATGCAGGTGAAGTGTTTGGCGTAATCCGCTACCTGAAAGGCATAGCAGGCGTTATCGGCGGTTAAATAGGGAATAAGGATTAGAGGTTCCCCAGTCCCTTGTTGCTCATAGTTCATGGTCAGGTTGTTGGCTTTGATTCTAGGCATTGAAGTCACTCCTTGAGAGTTGATCCGCAACGACCACGCGACCGAAGCAGACGGTCATGGAATAGTGTGAGCGGCCGAACAAGGTATTAACTGGACGACTCGTCCCACTAATGTGCGTATTTGTGATATTATCGATAAAAGCAAAAAACGCGCCGGTATTATCTTTATCGTTTTGAACTAAAAAATCTATCGAGTATTCGTGGCCGCTACCATGGCAGGATCGGTCACCATGCTGCACCATGTAATTGTTATTGGCAATGTAAGGTGAATTTCTGACACGTCAAGTTGATTTCCTGATTCAGTTCATATATGAACATGCCTTGTAATCCCACACGAAAAGGAGCATTCTGAAGGTTGAGATGTGCCATGCCAAGCCTCGGTTGGGAAGCACACAGAGAAGAAAAGACACAACATAACTAATCTCGCAACATAATTCCTGAACTTGTCAGATGAATTGTATAGATGCATTCGAATTTTTAACCAAACTTGTCAAAGCTTCCTTTTCAGCTAAACAGCACCTTCCTTGCCATTGTCCTTCGAAAATTTCTCTTTTTTTCCTTTCCATTGAGACGGCAACTGCTCCCCGGTGAACGACTACTAATGAATTACGGCAGGCGGAGTTAATCGGTCCAGCGTTGGGAAAACGCTTGCTATATACGCTAATGTTAGATAATTTGAACGGTTTTGAATATAATTCTTTGAATTTCCGGTAAAATTTGGTTTTTTATCGACTGCTCAGGGATACTTTTTTATCAGCAGAAATAATCAAAAAACACTCCTTTTGTATTATGGTCAAAATTTCTGCAATCGAGCAGAACGTTTCGCCCGTTGCTACAAATGATCACCAATTAGGTATATTCGCATGTATAAGATTTTAGTAGTTCTCGGTTTGCTGTCAGCGATTCTCTCATCCCCTATTCATATGGTATGGGCAGATGACGAGGTCAAGGTAGCCGCCATTTTCGCAAAGTCGGGGGAGGCTTCTGAAGATAATCTAGAGTTTTTCGATGCTGCTCGCTTCGCAGTGGATGAGGTCAACAGTGCAGGCGGGGTGCATGGCAGGAAGATCAAGCTTGTCGAGTATGATAATCACAGCACGCCTATCCAGAGCAAACTGGCAGCCAAGAAGGCTGTAGCAGATGGAGCTGTTGCTGTCATTGGCGCATCCTGGAGTTCACACTCGCTAGCGATGGCACCTTATCTCCAGAAGATGAAAGTGCCGATGATTAGTCCGAATTCGACCCATCCGGATGTAACCCTAACGGGAGATTTTATCTTCCGGGCCTGCTTCAATGATAGTTTCCAGGGCAGAGCACTCGCCAAGTTCGCCAGGAAGAACTTGAAAGCCGCAACAGCCGTAGTCGTCATGAATATTACCAGCGACTACAGCATCGGTCTCTCAAAGATATTTAATGAGCATTTTACCGTAACCGGCGGCAAGGTGCTGGCAATTCTCAACTATAAATCATCCGAGCAGACTGATTTTAAGGATATTCTCCATGAAGCAAAGGCATTGAACCCGGATGTCCTCTTTATCCCAGGTTATGCAGAAAGTGGATATGTGGTGCGACAGGCGCAGGATATTGGAATCACAGCGATGATGCTCGGTGGTGACGGCTGGCCTGATCGCCAGTTTTATGCCAATGGCGGACAGGACCTGAAAGAAGGCTATTTCACAGTACATTGGAGCGAGGATCTAGACACGGATAAATCCAAGGAGTTTGTAGCCCGATACAAGAAGAGCTATAACATTCCCGATTTTGCGACGATTGTCTATGATGCGTCCATGCTGCTGTTTTATGCAATGAAGCGCGCCGAATCTCTCGATAGTCAGTCAATCCGTGATGCGCTTGCAGCGACCGAAAATTTTGACGGCGTTACGGGCAAGATATCCTTTGACAAAAACGGCGACCCGGTAAAGCAAGCATTGATGATGAAAATCACCAATGGTCGACCCGCCTTATTCATGATCGTCACACCTAACTAAACGATCATCGACTGGGATTATATATGTTCAGCAGGCAGAGTCTTCGCTACAAAATCAACCTTACTATTACTCTGTCTCTGGTGTCAGTTACCCTCGTATTCGGCGCTGCTCTTACGGTTTATGAAATTCAGCGGCGTACCGCAGCTATCCAGCAGATCGAGCAATCCTTAAAAGATCTGACTACACAGTATAACGAAGTGCTGGGCAATGAAATTTTTGCCGCCCATATCCTGGCGATCCAGGCTAGCATGAAAGATATCATGCAGCGCAAGAGTATACTGAGCATAACCGCCTATAATGAATTTGGAGAGATGTTGGTTTCTTCCAGCGAATTGGAGCAGGATGACCTACAGGATCATGTGATCGCAGCATTGCACTCTGCGCCGGCTTTGGCATTGCAAGAATGGGAAGGTCAATCCGTACTCACCTTTACCAGTCAGATTGTAGCTTATGGTGAAAATGTGGGTTTCTGGCGAGTTATATATTCCCTGGCCACCATGGATACCCAGACGCTGGAGCTCATCATTATCTTTGTCACCCTGATCTTTTCCTTGGCGGTTCTGATCGGCCTGCTGCTGAACAGTATACTGGTACGGTTTGTCCTTAGACCCGTCTACATGTTGCGCAATGCCATGCAGCATATTCAGGACACCGACGGTGAAATGCACCGGGAGACCGAAAAGGCCGTCAAGCATCATCGACTTCAGGGGATGATCGAAGCCTTTGACGAATTGCCGCAAGATCTGGTTCGCTCCCACTCCACGGGTGATGAAATAGGTTCTCTTGCCTATTCGTTTCAGCAGATGCTATATGCCCTGAAAAGTGCCTATGTCGGAATGCATACCGATGCCCTCACCGGCCTGAACAACCGGCGAAAACTCGATGAAGCCTTAAAAAATGAGATCGACCGTGCACAGAGATATAAAAATACGTTCTCGATCATCCTACTGGATATAGACAACTTCAAGGAAGTCAATGATACTTACGGCCATCTTGTGGGAGATGATGTCTTGAAGAGGCTTACTCATGTCCTGGAAAGCGGTCTGCGCCAAACGGATATAGCCGGGAGATGGGGTGGAGATGAATTCCTCATCCTGTTGCCTCTGCAGGACCGGGGCGTTGCTGTTATGTTTGCCGAAAGGCTGCATGCCGCCATCGCCGCAATCCAGGTCCCCGAGGTCGGCAAAGTCACTTCCTGCTTTGGTGTGGCCGAACTGGTGCCTGGAGATTCAGTGGAGGGTCTGATTAATAGGGCAGATGCTGCGCTGTACCGAGCAAAGGGGCTGGGGCGAAACCGGGTTGAGGCGGGGTAAACAGCTATTCGCCAGATTAGGCACATCCGATCACCTTCAGCACCTCTACCATGTCGATGTACTCGTCATGCGATGAAGAAAAGATTCTGGTCACCCGTCGCATGGTGCAATCAGGTCTCTTTGATGAGTTTCGAAATATTCAGCTTCCGGATGGAGAAGAACCTGCTGCAAACATTGTGAGGATCAACCATTCTGTCCTGGTGAGCGCGAGATATCAGCAGACTATTGAAGTCATTGGAAAGAACGGTTATTCGACTGTAACCGTCAAAACTACTGAGATCGAAAAAATAGATGCTATTTATCCTGCATGTCTCTACGCTGGTTTCGCTGCTAAATTACTGTGGAATAGATAAGAGGGTCTCACAATGATACAACTTATTTATTCCCATTTGGAAACAGATGCATCTTTACACCAACCTTGCCATACTGGGCGATAATCCCATCTGGTTCTGGATCGGTGACTATTGTTCCATCGTTGTTATTTGACCCTACCACTACTAATATTAAGTGCTTTAATAGGCCCAGTCTTTAATCTTCCTGACAGGGTAGGACCGGTTAACACAAAGAATTGCTTAGAAATGGAGCAACTGCAAAATTGAGCTTACCAAAGAGCATCCTCCGCTGTGAATCGTCATGGAGAAGCTTTACTCTCAAATTCCTTTTTTATAGTTAGGTATTTTGGAAAGCATAACTTCCTAGCTACAGTAGGCATGTCAATATCAGGTGCTAGCTGGAATAGAAGAGATTCAGATTGGCAATATCATTTTTAATGACAATCAACATTCTCTTATTGCTCATCAAGCTCTCTTTTCAATCCGGTTGGTACAGAATTTTGGCAACAGCCGTCGCAAGATCATGAACATTCACAGGCTTCATGAGAAAATGACTAATTCCGTAATATCGGGCCGACTGTTCAGTAACGACTTCGCTAAACCCGGTGCACAGGATAATCGGGAGGGTATTGTCCATCTTGCGGACTTCCTGAATAAGTTGCACACCAGTCATTTCCGGCATGGTCTGGTCAGTAATCAATAGATCATACTCATACGGGTTGTCTATGATCTCTTTCAATGCTTCCAAGCTATTTCGAAATGGTTGTACATGGTAACCAAGCATTTTTAGGTTTTCATAAACGACTTCCAGAAAATACTCTTCGTCATCAACAATCAGAATTTTCTCGCCATTGCCCACAGGAAGATTTAACTCATGAAAATTTTCGGCGGTTTCTTCTCCCTGAATTATCGGAAAATAGACCTCAAAAATAGTCCCTTTACCTTGTATAGACTTTATATCTATCAACCCTTTATGGCTTTTCACAATACCTGACACGACAGCCATACCGAGCCCAGTCCCTTCATTAACGCTCTTGGTTGTGAAATATGGCTCAAATATTCTTTCGACTACCGACGGCAACATGCCGCATCCTGTATCAGTAACGGTAATTTTAATATACTGACCAGGAGGAATTGTCATGGACATAAATTGTTTTGCTGATTGCAAAGTGGTATTGCTTATATTTAAGGTGAGAACACCTCCGGTTTCCCGCATAGCATGGTAGGCATTGGTAGCCAAATTCATGATAACCTGATGAATTTGGGTTGAATCGCCAAGTATTTTATCCGGGTTCGCTGTGATGATCTGCTTAATGGATATAGTTTTGGGCAGTGTTGATTGCAGGAGGAGGAGCGCCTCTTTGACTAATGGTGTAAGGTTGATTGGCTCCATCATAGTATCGGTACTTCTGCTGAAACGGAGGATCTGTAACACAAGATTTTTTGCTCTATTGCTCGCTTCCAAAACACGATCAAGGTACTTCTTGGTCTTAGCGTCGATAACAGTTGGGTCTTTATAGATAGCCAATTCTGTGTAGCCGATTATTCCTCCCAATATATTATTGAAATCATGGGCTATGCCGCTGGCAAGGGTACCAATGGCTTCACTTTTCTGGGCACGAATCACTTGTTTTTCGAGTTCGTTTTTGTCCTTCGCCAATGCCTTCTCTTTAGTGAGATCTTTTATGAAAACTCCGAGATAAAGTGGTTTGCTCTCTTCGTCCACGACCAGCCAGCCTCTAAATGATACAGGTATTGTCTTCCCGTCCTTTGCTCTATATGACGCCTGCAAAGGTTCATTTTGAGCAATACCTGATCTAAAAT
>JBARUR010000439.1:0-2374 GCA_049645845.1 Desulforhopalus sp.
CGTCTAATCTCCTCGTCTGCAGTTGCTTGTAACAACTCTTCATAATACGAAATATGGAAAACAGGAAGCTTATGTATATCTTTAAGGTTTGCCAGAGCTAGACGCGCTCTCAGTAGTAACTCTACAGACAGGCGGTACATATGATGTTCAGGCAATCTCCAACCGAACTTCCGCTTAAACTCCTTGTCACTCTCGGAATCAAAAATAGTTACTGTAAATTCTAGGACCGGCTCAGCGCTCTTGCCATATCTATAAGCAATCTCAGAATTGAGCATACTGCTGGCGATATTGATTTCACTTCCATCAGCATTCTTCAAGTTCAAGTGTCCGAGAAAAATATTATCGATCCCACCAATTAAACGGGTGAGATAATCTCGTGCTTGCTCTTGATTTTCCTCGACATCATCACCACTTTCCACATCATGTTTATATAAGTATGATGTGATTGAAATCTCTTCTATTTTGATTTTTGATTTGGATTTGTTCTCAAGATAAAAATCCTTTAATGCCATCCACGTAGCCGTTAATATTACTTCTACTGGATTGCCGTTCAATTTTCTGACACTTTCCTTTTTCTCTCTTGGCTCCAGCTTTTTAAACTTAAGAATTTTATCCCAAATGATATAAAAATCGCACTGTAACAATTTTTTACGCTCAATTTGATCATCAGACTGTACAAATTTTTTCAGTCCATTAAGAAATTCCTCACCCGTAAGATAAGGCCCGCAGATATCTTCATCTTCCAATGGGAGATTAACAGGATCACCATCCTCTAAAGTCTTGAGGATTTTATCAACCGCTTTGATTGCCTTATCGCGCTGACGGGCTTCAAGAAAAAGTGTATAGTTAAAAAACTCTGCTGATTTATTAATATAAAGACTTAAACTCTTCCGTTTTTGTTGCAAAGGAAAACGAGCAAGCAAGGGCAAACCAAATGTTTGCAACTCCCCAAGCATAATTCGTTGAGCATGAGAAACGTTTTCGGCATGGTCAAGGTTTACTGTTTCAAGCCAATCACTAATTTGCAGTAGATCTCCACGGCCACATTGGAGAATTGGTTTGATAATCCGGTCGAACCCGGTCAAATCGTCTTCAAAATCATGAAGACCAATGCTTTTAAGTTTTTCAACCACCCAGGGACGGAAGCTTTGTTTCATATCCGTATTCCATATCATGGTTGGATCACAGGTATGAAAATCTGCAAGACTTGCCGCATCAGTAACGCGGTCGGCGCCGCAAAGCACTACGAGCGAGAACCTTTCTTTATCTTCAGGAATATTACGATAGTAAGTTAAGTTCCCTTGTTCATCGCTCCACCCCCGAGTATCTGCGAGTTGCCTCCCACGAGAACTCCACTTTTGAGTAAGAATAGTGGCTACTTTTAGCGTCAATTTAAGAGAATGATCCTTTAAGTAATAACTGGTAATGGCTTCAGCAACGGCGCTAAGCGTTTGCTCTGGCATTGCAGGGATCATCACAATCATTTTGCGGTTACTTGTTTTTCCTAAACGAACTTTTTCGATCTGTCTCTCAAAGTGCTGGCAAACTGTATGGGCAAAGAAACTCATTATTTCTCCTTACAATCGAGATGGTCGGCAGGATTATGAACTAATGCGCAGGAATCAGAGAGATGAATCAAAAAACCTGCTGCTTCAAGCATCTCTTGCAGCCAGCCATCGGTATCAGCAGGTAAATATATGCCAGAATCACTCAACCACCGACTAGCTCTGTCAAACCCATCTGCATCAAAAACCAGGCCATAGCGACGTTCTAACAACTCTTTAAAAGTATCAAAGGTCAGGCGACCACCAATAGGTACGGTCGTAAGAACAAACATCCGCAATAACTGCTCGTTCAGGACGAACCGCGCGCCACTTCCCCGCTTGGGTACTATAAATCCAATACGTTTGGATAATCCAATAAACAGTTTTCCACCATATGCCTTGTCAGCTTGTTTGAGTGTTTTCTCTGGTTCGTTATTACCATCAGGTAAAATAACATGATCGCTTCTTAATGACTGAAAGATCATTTTTTCAATGGCTTTGACAGATGCCTGTGACAGCCGGCGAATCGGGGGACGATCGTCATCAGGTGCAGATACAGCAAAACGGTACCCAGGCCAAGAGCCCATCTCGTGAGCCGCTGTTACCCGTGCACTCTGCATCGCCAAGGTTCGTAATACTTGCATGGCACAAGCGTTCTCAAGGAGATAAATACGGTCAACAACATCCAGATTGGTTTGCAACAACCGCAGTATCTCTACTGCAAACAAATACCCTTCTTGCCAACTGTCTGCATTGCACCATCCGGCCGACACAAAACGCCTACTCTCGTTACTCCAATCAGTTTTTTCAGGTGTGACAGGATCTAAAGT
>JBARUR010000440.1:0-16770 GCA_049645845.1 Desulforhopalus sp.
ATAGCCGGCTTCCTCAGGCAAAGCCTCACTGAACTCGAACTAAGCGATCCCGAAAATGTAACTCAGACTATAATTTCAACTATTCAGGATCTCATAGAGGTAAGCCCGCCGGTATTTGCATCCGGACAATCTCAGCAACGGATTGCTCTTGTTGGACCGACCGGAGTAGGAAAAACCACAACATTGGCAAAAATTGCTGCTTCATACCTGAGCAAACATTCCAACTCGATTGCCCTGATAACAATCGATACATACAGGATCGCGGCGGTTGAACAGCTTAAGGTCTATGGCGAAATAATGCATTTGCCGGTCGATGTTGTCCTTAGCCCGGAACAACTTGAACAAGCGATTACCAGACATAGCGACAAGGAGCTTATCCTTATTGACACTGCAGGCAGGAGCCCAAGGGACAGTTACTGCATTGATGAACTTTCTTCTTTCCTGGCTCCGGAACTCCATATCGACAAACATCTTGTTTTATCGGCGGGCACCCGCGAAAATGAACTTCTTGACACTATCGAACGGTTCAGTACGCTCGAGATAAACAACACCATTTTTACTAAAATTGATGAGTGCTCCAGCCTTGGTATACTCCTCAACACTCAGATCCAGAACTCCAGCCCTTTGTCTTATGTGACTAATGGCCAAAGGGTTCCCGAAGATTTACTGGAAATTTCACCGAAACTTGTTGCAGAGTTGATCATGTCTCAACATGAAGGATCCACACATGACTAATACATCACATTCGGCAGGAGATCAGGCCAAAACCTTGCGGGATTTAAACGCTCTCCGACCCGGGAATATACAGGCGGACGTTGAACAGACAACCGCCGTTTATTCTATTACCAGTGGCAAAGGCGGCGTTGGCAAAACAGCTGTATGTGCCAACTTAGCCTATAATCTTGCCTCAATGGGCAAGCGCGTTCTGATTCTTGATGCGGATCTGGGGTTGGCAAATATCGATGTTGTTTTCGGGCTCTCCCCTTCCTACAACATGAATCATTTTTTTTCCGGTGAGCGGGAACTCCAGGATATTATGGTTGACGGACCGCTGCAAATCAAAATACTGCCGGCAGGTTCAGGTATTCAGAATTTCACTCGATTAAATTCGAATCAAAAAATGCGGCTGCTTGATGGCCTTGACGCCATGCAGAATCATTTTGATTACGTACTGATCGATACCGAAGCTGGGATTTCAGAAAATGTCACTTATTTCAATACTGCCGCACAGGAAATACTGGTTGTCACAACTCCTGAACCAACTGCGATCACCGATGCCTACGCACTGATGAAACTACTCTCCACCCATTATCATGAAAAAAAATTCAATCTGGTGGTGAATCAGATCCGAACGGAAGACGACGCCCTGGATGTGTACCGCAAATTAACGATGGTCGCCAACAGGTATCTCGATATATCAATTGATTATCTTGGCTCCATCCCTGAAGATCGTCAGATGATAGACTCAATCAGAAAACAAAAAGTTATCAGCGAAATTTTCCCGGGATCGAAAACTACCGCAGCTTTCCGTCAGCTGGCCGGTCGAATCTGTTCCGAACCTTCGCAGACTACTCCTAAAGGTAATCTGCAGTTTTTCTGGAAAAAGCTGCTCAACATCGGGGGATAAGAGAAATGCTCTACAATCAGATTCCTCACACAGACGATAGATCGAAAATTATCCGGGACCACCTCTATCTGGTAGATATTCTTGTGGGCAGGATGGTAACCCAGGTTCCTTCATTCATGAATAAAGATGATATGAAGAGTGCCGGTATGCTTGGTCTTCTCGATGCTGCCAATAAATACGATTCATCAAAAAACATCCTGTTCAAGACCTTTGCCGAATATAGAATTCGAGGTGCTATTCTGGACGAGATGAGAAAACTCGACTGGTTTTCGAGATCACTCCGGGAAAAGCAGACCAGAGTAGGAAAAACCATTATGGACCTGGAGCTGAAACTCGGCAGGGATCCCGAAGAATTTGAAGTGGCCCAGGCCATGAATCTGTCTCTTGACGACTACCGAATCATGCTTGGTGAAGTCAGTCACCTTGGCTGCGTTAGTCTGAACGAAACTTTGGATGACTCAGAGGAAGGAAGTTCTTTTCTCGATTCCCTCGAAGACGAACGACCGGATATCTCTCCAGGTTCCAGAATTGAAGGGCTACAGCTTACCCAAAAGGTTGCTGATGTACTTTCTCAACTCTCTGAAAAAGAACGGCTGGTCATTTCACTTTATTATTATGAAGAATTAACACAGAAAGAAATTGCCGATATTCTTGAACTTTCAGAAGGACGAGTTTCGCAACTGCACAGTCAGGCTCTGATTAAGCTGAAGAGCAAACTGGAAGCAAGATTGTATTGAATTATCATTTCACCAAGAAATGAACGGCGAGGAGTTGTTATGGGGCAGATGAGCTTTTCACTTTTATTAATTGTTATTCCATCGGCATTCTCCGTTCTGCTGCTTGTTATGATCATATTAACAAAAAAAGAGAATAAGCTTCTGTCCCAGCAACTAACGGAGACTACGGTTTCTTTGGAACTCACCAGAAAGCAGTTTAAAGAACTCCAGGAAAAACATGACAAGATGTATGAGTTTCAAAACAGCCTTCAAGTAGCGGAACTGACGACAAAGCTGCAAAAGCCGCGGCTCAACGCTCAAAAGAAAAACCTTAATATAACCGTGAATAATTCTCCTCCGGGGAAATACAGCAATATCCAATCAATGATTCAACAAGGCATGTCCATCGAAAAAATTGCTGCAGTCCTCGCTATCTCGACACATGAGGCCCAGCAATTAGTGAACCTGTCGAAGATAGCAAGGCAATAGCGTAACTCTGGTTCCCATACGGTGCATTACTCTGGTTCCCATGCGCCGCATGGGAATCTTTTATGGATGCGTTGCATCCGGCTGTACAGCAACTCTATTGCTTCAGTATTTGAAGACTGCGCCACCAGACATTTATCAAACATGACACCATCATGTTTAAGAAAACAGACCACCATCCGATAAGTACAGTAGACAAAAACTTTCAACCCGTCTTCTGAAGGAAATACATTATGGTTTCAGGAAAATACAGCGCCCTTGCCGGTGCGATCTCAAGAGAACAGGCTATAGCCAACCTCAGTAACAATCTGGCTAACGTCAGCACGAGCGGCTACAAAAAATCAAATATCAGCTTTGAAGCTATTCTTAAGGGTGAAACACAGGCTAATGCGACTAAGGGTGTCAATTACGATCGCATTGGAAAAAGCTATACCGACTTTTCCCCCGGCCCCATACGTACAACCGAAAACCCGCTGGATGTTGCTATCCACGGTGATGGGTTCTTCAAAGTTCAAGGCCCGGAAGGAATTTTATATACCAGACGCGGCGACCTGGCGATAAACGCGGAAGGCCAGCTCACGACAAGTAACGGACTGCCGGTGCTCGATGATGGCAATGCTCCAATAACTATTCCCGATACCGACACCAGTAATGTTGCAATCGGTGATGGCGGAATCATCTATATTCTTGGACCACAAGGCACAAGAGAAGAAGTCGCTCAATTAGCTGTTGTCGATATTGAAGATAAGCTTCAACTCAAGCGTGAATCCGACACCACCTTTTCCCTTGAACAGGGCGCTCTTGAAATACCCAGTGAAAATTCCCGTGTCGTCCAGGGTGGCCTTGAACTCTCCAATGTCAATATGACCGAGGGAATGGCCAAAATGATCGACAACTACCGAACTTTTGAAACCTATCATAAAGTGCTTAAAAGCTATTCGACCATAGGTGAGCAGCAGGAAGAATTAGGCACTCTCGGTTAATAAACACCCCAAAAAAGAATTTTTCTGAGGAAAAAGGAACAATCATGATCAGATCACTTTGGACCGGCACAACGGGCATGCACAGTCAGCAGTTGAATATTGACGTTATCGCCAATAATCTGGCAAACGTCAGTACCACCGGCTTTAAAAAGAGCAAAGCTGACTTCCAGGACTTGCTTTACCAGACTATGAAGGTTCCAGGGAGTCAAACATCAGCTGACACCGAATCTCCCACCGGAATTCTCGTCGGTTTAGGTGTTAAGCCCGCCGCCGTTACCAAGGTTTTTACTCAAGGTGATCTGATCCTTACCGAAAACGAGTTGGACGTCGCTATCGAAGGCAATGGTTTCCTGCAGGTCGAACTGCCAAACGGCAATACCAGTTATACCCGCGCAGGTGCCCTGAAACGTGACAGCAATGGTCGATTAACCACTTCCGACGGCTATCCGATCATTCCGGGAGTAACCATTCCAGATGGATCGAAACAGATATCAATCGGCGAGACGGGTGTGGTCAGCGCCATCATCGGAGACGATTCGGTAAGTACCGAACTCGGCAATATTGAGCTGGCAGCCTTTACCAATAATGCAGGACTCTCCGCCATCGGTAAGAATCTCTTTGAAGAAACAGCTGCCTCGGGTATCGCACAAATCGGTAATCCCGGAGAAGATGGCTTTGGTACCTTGCTGCAATCTTATCTGGAAGGATCCAATGTCAATATCGTTGAAGAAATGGCCAGCATGATCACTACCCAAAGAGCCTATGAAATCAACTCGAAGACCATCCAGACATCTGATGAAATGATGCAAACCACCAACAACCTCGTCTAATTCTCACCATGGTAAAAGTATTCGCAATAAATTTAACAATCTGCCTGCTCGTCGGCCTGCTGCAGACTGCTAACGCGCTGGAGATCAATTTCAACCCGACCGGATCAGTAGATGATTCAATTATCAGGCTTGGCGACATCGTCAATTTTGATGAAGAAACTGAAATGACCAAGGCGCTTGCCACCCTCACAGTCGGTCAATCTCCTGCTCCTGGTGAACAAAGTTCCCTGCGCTCACTCAGCATAAAAGACTATCTCGTTTCCAGTCAATCTCTGCCCCGGGATATCCACTGGACAGGTTCGCCGACTGTCACTGTTCACAGGCAAGGCATGAGTATGGGATCTGAGAAAATCCTGGCAATTATTTCAGAATTTATAAAAAAGAACCAAAACAACCTGCCTGAAGCCGAAATTCGTTTTGTGCCGGGCTCTTTGCCGCTGCCGTTTATACTGCCAACCGGCGAGCTGACCTACGAGGTCATCCCTTCAAATCCAGATATTATCAGCAGTTCGCGTTTTTCAATAATTTTTAGAATTGACAATACTGTTGTAAAAAACATGTCCGTCCGGGGCAATATCGAAGCATTGACTCAGGTTGTAGTTTGTGTCGGATCCATGACACGAGGAAGTATCATCCGCCCGGAACATCTTACAACCACGATGATGGATATAAGTTCATTAGCCAATCCGGGGCTAAGGCTGGAGGAGTTGGTAGGCAAAAGACTCCAAAGAAACCTGAGAGCCGGATCTCCCGTTCTCCTTTCAATGGTTGAGTCCCTCCCGGTTGTACAACGTGGCGAACGGGTGAAAATTGTCATCAATTCCGGCCCGCTGCATCTGACCGCAACAGGCCTTGCCCATAGTGACGGAATTATGGACCAAATGATTCGGGTTCAAAATATCAACTCGAATAAAATTATTTACTGCCGGGTGGCTGCTCCGGGCCTGGTGGAGGTAATACTTTGAAATTTATATTTATGGCCTTTTTCTGTCTGCTGCTCACATCCTGTGCTCAAAAACAACAGCAGATAATCTCGATCCAGGAACCCCTCGAAGAAATCCATGATGCCGCACCGGTGATTACGGAAGCAGGTTCGCTCTGGCAGCAAGGCAATCGTTCCATGTTTTCTGACCGCAAAGCGCGGGATGTCGGTGATATTGTCACCGTACTCATTTCTGAAACGGCAAGCGCCTCTAAACAAGCGTCTACATCGACCGGCCGATCAAGCAATGTATCTGCCGGAATACCCAATTTGTTCGGACTGGAAAACAATGCGATATGGTCCGGTACTAATCCTGTTGATCTGAACAATTTGATAAATGCCGAATTTTCAAATGACTTCGATGGAAGCGGCACCACCTCGAGAAAAGAAGATCTGACCGCCTCTCTCACCACCCAGGTTGTTGGACGTTATCCCAACGGACAGTTGAAAATAAGGGGCGGCAAGGAAGTTATGGTTAATAATGAGGTACAGATTATTTATCTGACCGGTATTATCAGACCAGTGGATATCACGGCGGCAAATACGGTCAGTTCTACAAAAATTCTTAACGCAAGAATCAGTTATACCGGCAAAGGTGCAATCAGCGATAAACAGAAACCAGGCTGGGGTACCCGTATTATAGATAATGTCTGGCCGTTTTAGTGCCTTTCTCCAGAAAAATTGTCAGAATTACAAATAACCTGAACACGCCACTAAAATTAAGTCCGTAAAGTAACCACCAAGGCACTTATCCCCGTGCTTTGCGGGGATTAAAAGGATTACCATTTTGGGGTGTTTTACTCCATCGTAAAAATCTCTATCACACCGGTATTGAAATGAAATTCCGAACTTCACTCATCATCTTCGTCGCCTTTTTCTTACTGCTGTCCGGCGTTAATGCACGATCGGCCAGGGTGAAAGACCTCGCCCAGCTGCATGGCGTCCGCAACAACCAGCTTCTGGGCTATGGTTTGGTTTCCGGCTTGAACGGTACCGGCGATGATATGAAAAAATCGGTTTTTACCCTGCAGGCCATCTATAACATGATGACCAGACAGGGAATCACGATCGATCCCAACAATATTAATGATATCAAGGTAAAAAACGTCGCCGCCGTTATGGTTACAGCTACCCTTCCCCCTTTTGCTAAATCCGGATCGACCCTCGATGTTCAAGTTTCGTCGATGGGTGATTCCAAGAGCCTTGCCGGCGGCACCCTGCTTATGACGCCCCTGGTCGGACCGGACGGAAATGTTTATGCCGTTGCTCAGGGACCTCTTACCCTTGGTGCTTTTTCTTTTGGCGGCAAAGCTGCCCAGGTACAGAAAAACCATCCTACGGTTGGACGTATTGCCGGGGGAGCAATCGTCGAGAAGTCCATTTCCGTCGCATTGGGTGCCGATGGTCGTCTGCAATATCAAATACGCGATGCTGACTTTACTACCGCCTCCAATATGGCTGAAGCTATTAATAAAAGTTTCGGACCGGGTACTGCCTTTCCGGACAGCCCCGGAACTATAGCCGTCACCATTCCGGATGTGTATAAAGATAAACTGATCGACTTTATTGCCGCAGTTGAAATCCTTGACGTTGATGCGGACACAACAGCAAAAGTCGTTGTTAACGAGCGTACCGGAACCATCGTTATGGGCAAGGACATCCGACTCTCTACTGTGGCTGTCTCCCATGGTAACTTAAGCCTCATTATTCGTGACGATTATAATGTATCACAGCCAAATCCCCTGGCTGACGGTGACACGGTTGTTACACCTCAAACTGATATTTCAGTGCTTGAAGAAGATGGACAGCTGGTCCTGCTGGATATGCAAGAAGGTGTGTCCATTGGAGAAATTGCCAGTGCGCTCAATGCCATTGGTGCCACGCCCCGCGATCTTATTGCTATTTTCCAGGCGATCAAAGCATCAGGATCGCTCTATGGTGAATTAATTATTCTTTAAATTTAACGGAAAAACTTCATGAACTTTAAGATAGATCCTCGAATTCAGGTCAGCCCATCATCACAGCCAAATATCAATAACAAGGCGAAGGATCTGGAATCGTTAAGGGAATCCAGCCGCGAATTTGAGACACTCTTTGTCATGGAAATGTATAAAACCATGCGGAAAACAGTACCGGAAAGCGGCCTTTTTGAAAAAAACGTTTCTACTGAAATATTCACGGAAATGATGGATATGGAAACCGCCAGAGCCACAACCCAGGGTAAGGGTCTGGGGATTGCCGAAGCAATGTATAACCAGATGGCAGAATTGGTTGAAGGGAAAAAATAACCGGGAGGGTTGCTCTGGGATGCGTTTTACGCTGGTTCCCATGCGCTGCATGGGAACATTTTTTGGATGCGTTGCATCAATCTCTTATTCTACTCAGAACCTGCGACGCAATTGGAAGAGTCAACATGCAATGCATGTTGACCAGTCCCCAATTCTATTTTGCACGATAATGGCCAATTATTACTGCTAAAAGGGCGGGTTTAGAACCACGCCCCTACATCCTTGCACTATCAGAGATCGTAGAATAATCGAAATCAGGTTATTAAAAAAACACCCAGACAAATCACCTTCAATTTACTGTTATTTCAGCATATTATTTCCAGCAACGTAGGGGCGGGTTCTAAACCCGTCCTTCCGAATTCCTAATCCAAGCCGACCTCCCAAAAACCCTAATTATCCGTTTAACCAACAACCATTTGTTTTGTAATACCTGAATATCCCCTTCCAACTTTGTGGCGGACCACAAGTACCCTGTTCACTCACGAAATTCTTTTAAAAAGCAAAAAGAATTTCTAAAAATCTAAACTCCTTCCACAATCCAGCCGATAATAACTATAAGAAAGAAATAATTAGCAGCACCACAGTGCATGGAAGCACGTATACAGGTAAGCAGGGAGGCAGAAAATGATAGAGACAAATACCGGAAATACAAATATTTCGAAAAACTCTTTAACCAAGAATCAATCAATTAATTCATCAAATTATCAAGAAAGCGGCCAAACCGTCCAACAACAAAAACTTCAATTTACAACGGACCAGGTCGACTTAACGTATACATCAGAATCTGTTACAACCTACAATCGCTCCATGTCTCTTGAAACCAAGGCAGGAGATGGATTCGATCTCTTAAGAGGACTGGTCCTGAATATTTTTAAAGAACAGGGACTCGATTATAAGATAGCAACAGACAATTCTGAAATTGATCTGAGTACAATAACCCCGGAAGAGGCGCAGGATTTAATTGCAGACGACGGGTACTTCGGGGTAGAAAAGACATCGGAACGCATTTTTAATTTTGCAGTAGGCATGGCAGGTGGTGATCCTGCCAAAATAGATGCCATTCGACAAGGGGTTGAAAATGGATTTCAGGAGGCTTTGGACGCATTCGGCGGCTGGCTTCCGGATATATCCCACGAAACCTATGATACTGTAATGCAAAAACTGGATGATTGGGCTGGTGTCGATCAGAGCCCGCAAAACCAAATTTAGGTGAAGTCATGAGCGTAGATTTTTTCGGAATCGGCGGACCGGGACAGATTGGAAATCTTAAAAAATCCCAAAAGGTTCAAACCGATAATAAAACAGAAGGATCCGGACAGGATAAGGTGGAGTTCTCATCCGTCCTGCAGGATGTCAACAAGGCTAAAGCAATGACCCAAAGTGCTGATGTTGCCAGAACAGAACGTATCCAGGAAATTAAGGCGCAGATCAAGGATGGTTCCTATGAACCGGATCTGAAGAAAGTTTCCGCCTCACTTTTACAATTTTTAGTCGAGAATAAGTAAAATGGAAGCCAAGACGACTCACGAATATCTTGTTCGCTTGCGAGACATCATCTTTGAAGAAAGAGAATGCGCCAAGGCTCTTGACATGCCGGGAATGATTGCCGCAATGAACACCAAAGAAGAACTTGTGAAAGTCCTGGCCCATGTCAAAGTTATCGACGAGCAGGACAAGCCTATCGCCAGTCAGATCCGCGAAGAAAATCGCCGCAACGCCTTCCTCTTTAAATCAACTCTCGGCTGGATCAGGCAGACAATGGAATTCTTTGGTCAAAAAACCGTCACCTCAACCTATTCGGCGTCAGCTTACACAGTTGCCGCCCAGGTAAACGGTCGACTCCTTTCAGGGAAAATTTGATATGGCCGGTCTCTTTAATGCACTTAATTCTGCCAGAACATCTCTTGAGGTTAATCAAAAATCAATTGAGATCATCGGCAACAATATATCCAATGTAAATACAGAAGGGTATTCCAGGCAGAAGGCCGATTTTGAGACCTATCCGGCCATGAATTTCGGTGATTTTTTCATCGGTCAGGGAGTTAAAATTTCTAATGTAACCCGCGACCATGACGTCTTTATCGATCAGCAGATTAAACTCAAGGCAGTAGATTACGGTCTCCAGGACGCTGTTACCCGTCCCCTCTCCGAACTGGAACAGGTTTTCAACATCACTGAAGATAATATCTCCACAGATATTGACAATTTCTTTGACTCCCTTCAGGAACTTTCAGCCGATCCCAGCGACCTCGTCCAGCGCAATAACGTCATTCTTCAGGGAGAAGTGCTGTCAACCAGTTTCAATAATACCGTCAATCAGTTGAATTCGATCAAAGAAAACATCAACGATACCATTCTCTCTAAACTTGATGCAGTCAATTCAAAAATTAGTGAAATTGCCGATTTAAACGACCGGATCTACAGTATCGAGATCCGTGGGCAAATGGCAAACAGTGCGCGAGACCAACGGGATATGGTGGCTAAAGATTTAGCCCAGACCCTCGGCGCTCAGTCCTATGAAGACAAAAACGGTATGCTGTCTGTAGTGCTGCCTGGTGGCATGCCCCTTGTTCAGGGCAATATGGCAATGACCATCTCTGCAGACGTTTCCGGAACAGATATGACCCTTAAACTGAATGCCGGAGGTGTTACCAGGGATCTTGAACTGAGGAATATGGGCGGCGAATTTCAGGGCCTGATGGATATCCGCGACAATTTTATCCCTGATCTCAACGCAGATCTCGACAAACTCGCCTATGAGATAAGCACCCAGATGAATCTCCAACATCAGGCAGGAGGCGCACTCGACTCCAGTACCGGCAACCTCTTTTTCAGTGTTCCGCCGAATTACGTGGCCTCTCCTCCCGGACCTGCGCCAACCGCAACCGAATATGAAGGGGCGGCAAGAAGTATGAGTGTGGTTATTACAGACGCATCAAAAATTGCAGCTGGTGCTGCTCCTGATCCTGGTCCACCTGCCGGTACAGTAGCCCCAGGCGATAATAGCAATGCTCTTATCATGTCCAACATCGGGGACAACTATTTAATAGGCGGAACTGATAACTTTAATTCACTGTTCGGCAAAATGGCCGCTAAGGTGGGTGTCGAAAGCAATCAGAACCTGCTGTCTCTGAAAGGCGCTGAAGACGCCCTTGTCCAGCTGGAAAACTTCCGCGACGGACTGGTTGGTGTTTCGCTTGAAGAAGAAATGATCAGCCTGATACAGTTTCAACGGGGTTTTGAATCTTCGGCCAAGTTTCTTTCGACCGTTGATGAAATGATGACAACCGTATTGGATATAAAAAGATAGCCTTTTAGTGCCTTACTCCTGAAAAGCAGCGATAAAAAACAATAAATCCCTTATGGGGTGTTAGAGCTTTAGAACAGGTGCAGAATGAAAGTTACCGAGAACTCAACCTACCGGTTAATGCAGACCAATCTGGACAGGATAACCAATGACCTTCTCGTCCTTCGGAACCAGGGTGCAACCGGCCTCAAACTGAACAAACCGTCAGATGACCCCGGGGCAATTCGTCCTGTTCTCACGACCAGAACACAACTGCAGCAAAACGCCAGATATCTTGAGACACTTGGCCAAGCCAATGATAAAATGGCTGCAACCGATGGACATTTGGCTCAGGTAGAAAATGTGCTCGTTCGTGTTAAAGAAATCGCCATCAATTCCGTCAATAGCGCACTCAGTGAAAGCGATATGGCAACTCTTGCCGACGAAATCGCTGAACTGAAAAATGAATTGCTTGACTCTGCAAATGCTGTAGTAAATGGAAAGTATATTTTTGCAGGTTACCAGGAAAACACCAAACCTTTTACGGCCAATCCCGCATACGACCCAGACAGCTATGATCCCGGTGATATTAATACCTGGCCATACTTTTACAACGGTGACAACAATCCTACCCAACTGGAAATAACCCCTGGTGAAGTTATAGAAACAAACTTAACCGGTAATGAAGTCTTTTTTGGTATTACTAACGAGATAGCAGCCACCGGGTATTCTAATCCCTACCAAGGGGAGTCAATGACTTCCGGTCCTCTAGTGCCCGGACCCTATGCAGACAATATTATTCTTACAGACGGGCTCACTCCACCGGGTTCCACTTATACCATTCCAGGCTCTTCTCTTGAAGCTCTAGCAGGTGAAACCAACTATGCCGGAAAGGTTGCAGGACTGTTTAGTGCCTCCGGGACTGGTCTTACCTCTACCGCCAATTCAGCCACTGTTGATCTCGGTCCACTCTCACTTACGGGCTTCGACGAGATCGAAGGTGACGTATATAATCTTGATATTACATCAGGCGGTACAGTTGTATCAGTACAACTTGATGGCCCCTCAGGCTATGATTATACCTTGGACGGAATGGCCTCGGCTCTGGCTAATACTGTACCAACGCCGACAAATCTTACAGCTACCGGCGGGACTCTCGCAAATGGTGTCAGTTATGATATTTCCGGTGGCTCTCTCGTCCTCACCGGTCCGACCGATGGTTCGGAAATTTTACTTTCAGAATCAATTACAGACCTAGGCGTCGTCGGCGCATCCGGCGGTATCAGCGGGGGTGACCAGACTGTCTACGGTACCTTTACTGTTGCTCCGAATTCTCCAACTGACGTAAAGATTGAAGGCGCGAACCTTGGAGCTGTCGGTCTTACGGCTGACACGCTCAACGGTTCCTCAGGCAGGATTGACCTGTTCACGATACTTACCCGTGCAGAAGAAGCCATTCGCTCTGGAAACGTTGATGATATCAATGGAGCGGGTGGATCAATCCAGGCACAAATCGAAAATCTTGAAATTGCGGCTAACCAGAACCGTAAACAACGGAGCACTCTTGGAGCGAGAGCGCAGCGCGTTGATTCAGCAATAGTTCATCAGGAAGATGCAAGGATTGACCTTAAACAGATTTTATCACGATATCAGGATGCAGATATTATCCAGATTTTTAATGATATAACTCAAAAAGAGACAGCATTTCAGGCTGCTCTCAATGTTACTTCGAGGGTTTCACAGATATCAATTCTTGATTATTTTTAGTCACCTATACACAATCGCATGCTCGGTGTTATCAATATCCTTTCACGTTTACCACTTCAAGCCCGATAGAGGATATTTGGAAATCTTGGCAGATGTGTTATATTCCGGCATCTTTCAACTTTCCAAGCAGAATACACCCTTATTACGGAGCCAAACATGCTGGTCCTTACCAGAAAACTCGGTGAAGGTATTGTCATCGGTGACGATGTTACAATCACAATTGTAGAAATGAAGGGCGGCAATGTCAGGATTGGCATAGACGCTCCTCGAGAAAAAAAGATCTATCGTCAGGAAGTTTTTAATCGTATCGCTCTCGAGAATCGCGATGCTGCCAACTGGGATATGATGGATCTCGATAAAATTAGCGACAACCTAACTGTAGGAAAAGAGAAAAAATGAAAAAAATCAATACTCGATTCGGTGAAGTAGAATACGACCCGGAAAACCTGCTTCATTTCCCGGCCGGGTTAATAGGATTACCGAATCTCCGTCATTTTATTGTCATGCCGAATAAAAAACAAGGTCCGCTCTTTTGGATACAGAGCGTAGATGACCCTGCTATAGCTTTTGTCCTGACCGACCCGACCAATTTCTTCCTTGATTATCAGTTAATGCCGGAAGAGGCGGAACGGGAAAGTCTTCTTCTTGATGAGAAAGATGAATGCTTCATCCTCAGTGTTGTCACTGTCCCTGCCGATCAAAAAATAACCTTGAATCTCGCCGCCCCAATACTTTTTGCACCGAAAACAAACAGGGCGATTCAAGTTATAGTGGAAAATAGTAATTACTCCTCCAAGACTCCCTTGCCCCAGTAATAAATGAGTGTGACGCTAGAACCGAAGATTGAGATGCGGCGCATCAGAATGAGAGTACCCATGCAACGCATGGGTACCAGAAAAAAACCTGAGAACTGAAATCTATCTCCTGGCTCCCATGTGCCACATGGGCAGCCCTACTACCCTGCGCCGCAGGAAAAAAAAGAACAAAATGGGCCGCAGCCGCTACACAATAACCGACAACAACGCCCCCCATTTCCTAACCTTCACAGTCCTCAACTGGCTGCCCATTTTCACCCGACCCCAAACAGTACAAATCATCCTGGATGCGCTAATCTGGCGGCAAAGCCATAAGAACATCAAAGTCTACGGCTACGTCATCTTAGAAAACCACATGCACTGCATCCTTCAAGCCCCAGATCTGCGCCGACAAGTGCACGATTTCAAAGCCTTTACAGCAAAAGAAATTTTGCGCTATCTCGAACAAAACAAAGCACAAAAGATCCTGGAACAACTGGCATTGTTCAAGAAATCCCATAAAACAGACTCCAACTACCAACTATGGGAAGAAGGCAGCCACCCGCAACTTATCCAAAATGAAGATATCCTCCGGCAAAAACTCGACTATATCCATCTCAATCCGGTCAAGCGAGGCTACGTGGAAGATGCTGTCCATTGGCGCTATTCCAGTGCCCGAAATTATCAGGGACAGGCGGGGTTGATCCCAGTCTATACTGAATGGTGAGATTAAAAGTGATGGGGATGCAACGCATCAGAAAGAGGGTTCCCATGCGGCGCATGGGAACCAGATGAACCGCTACTCCCTCAAACATCTGCAGCATCCAAGTACCTATGAACCACATGGGCTAAAATGGGAAGTTCCTCATAGGACACAGGGTAACAGGATGAAAACTCCAGAAAAAGAGCACAAGCAATAGAAAATCACATGAAACACCGTACCACCTCCTGGCTCCCATGTGCCACAGGGGAGCCCTGCTACCCTGCGCCACAGGTATCACGTTTTTCTTTCATTCCACTCGATTTTTCCCTAAAGAATCACTCCCACCAAGACGACAAGTAAGTTACCTGCGAGGTAAACAAAAAAGAGACATTACGTTTGTAAAAAATGATTGACAACGACGCCTAAGCACCCTTTCAAGGAGGAAATTTACCATGGCACTTACAATCAATACAAACGTAGCATCACTCAACGCTCAACGAAATCTTGGTATATCACAAAACGACCTTTCCCGCTCCATGGAGCGACTCTCTTCGGGCCTAAGAATCAATTCAGCCAAAGACGATGCTGCCGGGCTGGCTATCTCCGACCGCATGACCTCACAAATACGAGGTCTCAACCAAGCGGCCCGAAATGCCAACGATGGTATATCCATGGCTCAGACCGCTGAAGGCGCTTTACAGGAAAGCACCAATATCCTGCAGCGTATGCGCGAGCTGGCCATTCAGTCGGCAAACGACACCAACAGCGCATCCGATCGCGCCTCCTTGCAGGCAGAAGTCAATCAGCTCAAACAGGAAATTACCCGAATAGCAGAGACAACTACTTTCAATGATCGACAAGTCCTTGATGGCACCTTATCCAACGCTCAATTCCAGGTTGGAGCAAATGCTAATGAGACGATATCTTTTTCTATTGCCTCAGCAAAGGCCGTGGATCTTGGCAATAATTCTCTTGATACGGATAGTGATATCGGAATTGAAGCCGCTACATATGCCGGATCAACGCTGCAGGTTTCGGGAGCTGCTACTCAAACCGACCAATTTACCATCACAAATGTGGATGGCACGCAAAGCATGGTTACCGGTGGTGCAGACGCAACGGTTCTAGCGACTAACCTTGGTGCAACATCTGCCGCATACAGCAATACCCTTGTCTTTGATCTAGCATCGCTTACAGGTGGCGGAGCCCCCAATACCCTTTCCATTGAAATTGGCGGCTCAACCTACGTAGCAGCTATAGACGCCACAAACGCCATTACGGAGTCAGCACCAGTCGCGGGATTTACTCTTGATCCTACCAGCAAAACACTAACGTACAATGTAACCGATGGTTCCAATATTGAAGTGAATGCAGTTACATTTGAAGCCAGCGTTGGCGGAAGTTTTTCCTACCTCGATGCCACAACCAATACCAGCCAGTCTGTAACTGGCGACAATCCAGACCTTGGCTATGATCAACGCTCAAGTGCCTCTTATACTTTCGATGCCGCTTCCACCGTCAGTTCCATAACTTCAAGTGGAACATCAATAGGAAGTGGACTTCTTGGTACCGGTCTTGACAACACCAATAACGGAAACAATGTTCAGACTCAAGTCCTCAATATAGTGGGTACTCAAGGTTCATCAATCATTGATATTGAAAATAATTTCTCTGCAAATGCAATTGCAGGTCTTGTTAATGGTGAAACAGTCAATACAGGCGTTTCTGCTGATGCAAGGACCACAGCGACAATTTCAAACCTAGGAGGCAATGGAACAATAGGTTTTAAATTACAGGGCACTAATCCCACTCCGATCTCTATCAGTGCGACAGTTACTGCGGATAATCTCACCACACTCGCTAATTCCATTAATGACCAGGCGGGAAACACCGGTATTTCAGCTATTCTCAATCCGGATAATAAAAGCGTGAGCCTTATTCAGGCCGATGGCTATGATATTAAAATCAGCGATTATACCCATGGAAGCGGCTCGGCAACTGATTCCATTACGGTTACAGGGAACCAAGGTGTCGGTGTAGTGCTGACGGGAGAACCTGGCAGTGTTACTGATTCAACTGTTATGGGCGGTGAAGTTTCCTTTAACAGTTCAGAAACCTTTAACATCACCAGTAGCATTGGTCAGGAAGAAGGTTCCATATTCTCTGCAGCAGCAGACGCTGCTAATACCTCGACTTTGTATTCCGTCAACTCTGTTGACATTTCAACGGTTGCAGGAGCAAACGAAGCAATTGAAATTGTCGATGGCGCTATTGCCCAAATAGATAGCCTTAGAGGTGATCTTGGTGC
>JBARUR010000441.1:0-2946 GCA_049645845.1 Desulforhopalus sp.
CCGGTCAGTTTCAAAAATCGCCTTCTGGAATGGTCGTTATCTCTCTTCATACCTGCATTTCTGTCTTTCATCGCCAGTTTCCCGCAGAGGTTATCGGAGTATTTCTTTTTTCATGGATTCAAATTCATTCTGGCTGATTTCTCCCTTGGCATAGCGCTCCTTTAAAATGTCCATTGCCTGGGAACCTGTGTCGGCGCCGGAAGAACTCTTGCTGCCACTGTTTTGTGCCAGCCAGCGAATCAAAAAAACGATTCCGGCGATGATCAAGGCCCAAAAAAGCAGCATTAATATCATACCGAACCAGCCCATCCCCCAGTCGCCCATCATCCACCGCCCCATGTGCCAATTCACACATCCGCCTGACTGAGCAAATGCGGGGGTTAGTAAAACAGTGCTCAAACTCCACATGGTGAGAAGTCCTAACGAAAATCTGCCAAAAAAGTTGCTACTCTTCATATCTTTTTCACCTCAATTGCAACTCGAGTTGAGACCGTATCACCTATCACCATCCGCAATATGCACTTCCGCCATAGCCGTGGTTCGGCACGTGGCGGTGGTCGCTTCTGCCACCGGGACCGTACATGGTGCCGTAGGGGACGTTCGGGCGATAATCACCACCGTTTCTCATATCATTATATCCATTGTAGCCATGCCGGTAAGGGCCATGGCCGATTCCACACCCCGTCAAGACAGTTAACGCAAGTCCCAGAATAACTATATACATCATCGTCCTTGTCGGTTTTTGTAAAAAACTTCTTTTCATCGGTGCACCTTTCGCTCAATTCTATCGAGTCGTCCTGTATTGCAGTCTTCAAATGGATTCCCAGCAGGTTTTGGTGATGACAGGGCGCCCTTTGCCGCCCTGTCATAAGCCCTCTACTGCGTCGTAATTTACCAGCCGCAATATCTGCCACCTTGGTGGCCGTAACCCATCATCGAACCGCCTCCTCTATAGTCGGAGTTATAGTTGGGTGCAGATTTGCGGGCCTGGAGGTCATACTCCAAGCTCTTTTGATCAAGGTCACTCTGCAGTTTGGAAATTTCGCTCTGCAGCCTTGATGCCTTGGCGGTGTCCGGATCTGCTTTTGCCAGTTCGCTTTGCAGCGCCAGATTCTTTTCATACAGTTGCTGCCTGGTATTTTCCGTCGCCAGGAAGAAGTCCCTGCGCTGCTGATCCAGTTTGGCAATTTCATCGGGCGAAAGATTTCCGTAGTGACCACTTCCCTGCTGCCAACCGGGCCCCATCATACCTGGTCCCATCATGCCGGGTCCCATCATGCCGGGTCCCATCATGCCTTGTCCCATTCCATGACCATATCCACCGCCCCATCCGGCAAGGGCGAAGGTTGAGATTCCAAAGACAGCCAGAACGGCCAAGGTCATTATACTTTTCATGTTACGTCTCATTGTATTCCTCCAATGTGTTTTCGCTGATAGCTGTTGTTTGTCATTCCAGAAGCGGCCGCTTCCTTAAAGCCATTTGGCTTTTGCTTATTACTTATGCAAACATGATGCCAACACCAAGAAGGTCCGGCTACAAAAGCATCTATCTTATTGTAATATTATAGATTTGGCAGAGTAATTCGAACGCTGGAAGAAATCGCGGCAAGGTTTGCCGACGAGAATGTGGGCAGATAATACCCATATTTATCTGAATGGCATGATGTGGTGGGGTGAAACTGGACAGCCTTCAAAAGGAAGTAGAATCTTTATTTGCTCAAATCCATCCTGATATGACCAGGAAAATGTCGAAACCGAACAGAAGGCTGAGCGCCGACCAACGGTTGTCTTCGGTACCCTCATGAGCTTCGCGCATCATATCCTCCATGGCGGCAAGCATGTACAAACCGGCAAGAGAAAAGAAAAGGAGATAAGCAGCCTTTTGGTCCGCCCCACCCCCCTTATCTCGAAATTTGGCAATCGTGGCGAAGCCTTCGGGGATCTCAGCTAACACCTGTCCCAAAGCCAGGATGATCGCCATCTGGATTGACGCCGCCCCCGTGCCGATAAGCAGCCCATCGACAAGATCGGTTGCAACCGCTACGTAGATCATCCATGTCCCTGTACCAGCTCAGCCTTGCTTGCGCCCCTGCAATCTTTTCACACCGGACTCCATGAGCAGATAGGCGCAACCGCCTTCCATAAAAGCCAGGGAGAATAGCCAGGCAGGTGCACTGCGCAGTGCTGCCGGCATTACTTCGACCGCAACAACTAAAAGGATAATTCCGGCGGCGGCATGTAGGGGATAATTGAGCGTTTTTTCGAGGGCTGCAAGCATTCAGCGAGCACGCCGCCACTAAAATTACCCAGCGCCGAAAGCGCGCCAAGCCGAGAACCGTTAAGAATTCACTTTCCATAGAAATCTCAATCTATACCATAAGCCTTCAGCTTTTTGTGAAGGGTCTTCCGGTTGATTCCGAGTCTGCGTGCAGTTTCACTTTTATTTCCGGCGTTGGCTTCCAAGGTGGCCAGAATCGTCTCTTTTTCCACCTCTTCCAGAGAACGGTCGGTTGTAACCGGTTGTGGCGGCACCACCCATTCCACTTTGTCGGCATAGCTTTCGATGATGGTGGCGGGCAACTCTTTTTCAGTGACGTGCTCGCCGGGCAGGAGAATCACGGCGCGCTCAATGACGTTTTCAAGTTCCCTGACATTGCCTGGCCATGGGTATTTTAACAGCATATCCATTGCCAGCGGTGAAATGCCCTTGACCCGCTTGTGGTTTTTAGCCGCGTACCTGGCCAGGAAATGCTGGGCGAGTAAAGGGACATCGTCCTGACGCTCGCGCAACGGCGGGATACGAAGAGTGACGACGTTCAGTCTATAGAAAAGATCTTCACGGAATTTTTCGTTTTTGACATCCTCCTCCAGGTTTCGATTGGTAGCAGCCAGGATTCGTACATCCACGCTTAACGTCTCTTCCCCACCAACTCGCTGAATTTCCCG